>NZ_LTCZ01000022.1:0-18699 GCF_001583455.1 Rhodococcus sp. LB1
CCGATCTGGGTGGACCCGACAAACCCGATATGGTCGACCCCGTCATGGGCGCTCAACGCGGCACCCGCCTCGACTCCGAGACCCGGCACGACATTCAACACACCCGCCGGGATCCCCGCCTCGATCGCCAACTCGGCGATGGCGACCGCGGTACGTGGCGTTTCATCTGCGGGCTTCGCCACACAGCAGTTGCCGGTAGCAATCGCCGGAGCCACCGCACGCGCGAGAAGCTGCATCGGATAGTTCCAGGCAACGATATGACCCGTCACACCGTACGGCTCGCGGCGCGTATAGGCATGTATATCAGGACCCAACGGGATCGTGATCCCGTAGTAGGAATCGATCGCGTGACCATAGAAGCGGAAGTAGCGAGCGCACACGACCGCATCGGCTCGCGCCTGCCCCAACGGTTTACCCGAATCCTCACTCTCCAACAACGCCAACCCTGCCGCGTCACGTTCGATCAGATCCGCCAGCCGGGTCAACAACTTGGCACGGGTCTCCGGCGACGTCTCCCGCCACGACCGCTGTGCGGCCCGGGCCGCACACACCGCCCGATCCACTTCGTCAGGCCCGCACCTGACCACAGCCCCCAGCGACACACCGGTCGACGGATCGATGTTGTCGTAAGTACCCGATGTGAGCACCCGACGTCCATCAATGAAGGCCGCAACTGTCTCCACCACTCAACACTCCTCACTCTTCACTTTCATGGATGCACGACGGCCTCGAAGACACGTTCAGACTCGTCGGCTTCGAACCGTTGGGTTGTCAATGCCCCGGCGACATCCGGCGATCCCGCCGGGCTCGACGACGGAGGCGTCCTCGAGGCACAAGCCGTCGGGTGGTGGAACCAGCATCGCCGGCGGCGCCGTGAAGTACTCCGACAGGCTGCCCGGCCCGTCATGCCGAGAATGCCGATATCTGATTCGCGGCACAGGTTGCATAGGCCGCTGTCGCACGATTCGCAGCCACCGTCGTCGCGGCAGCCCGCAGCGGCCCGAAATCTCCGGCCGCGCGGGCGGCGGCGGCGGCGCTGGCCCCACCGTCGACCAGCAGGTCGATACCGTTGAGGAAGCTCGCCTGTTCCGACAGCGCGAATGCCACCACGGCGGCGATCTCCGCGTCATGCCCCCTGCGCTGCACGATCCGATCGATGCACGAGTGTTCGGCAGTCTCCGACCGCACCGGCGACCTGTCGATGTTGTCCGTGGACACGGAACAGATGCGCGCGCCCACGGACCCGAGCCGCACCGACTCCCGCCGAACTAAGCGTTCCAAGCCACGCTTGGCCCAGGTGCGGGCCGTGGCCGGATCCTCGATGTCCGGTCCGAGCGCCTCGCGCAGCCGGTGTAGGAACTGCTGGGCCAGCGGGTCGTCGAGGACGGTCGGCTCAGCCGCGTCGGAAGTATCCGGGCTCGGCATCGACGACATACCCGCCAACACCACCATGGCGCTGCCGTTGTCGGCCAGCGGCCGGAGAGCAGCCGAGAGCCGGGCAGTGGCGACGAGGTCCACGGTGAGAATCTGCCGCCAGTCGGCCGAGGTGGGCGAGCAGGCGTCGGCATGCGCGACTGCCCGCAGCGTGCCCAGGTCCCCGATTCGCGCCACCAGGTGCGCGAGATCCTTGCGGTCGGTGAAGTCGAGAGTGAACGGCACGGCGTCCACACCCGCATCGTTCACGAGTTCGCGGGCCACGGCCGCAGCGGCGTGCGGGTCCCGGTCGGTGAGCAGTAGTGTTTCCACATGATCGACGAGCTGCCGCGCGCAGGCAGCTCCCAGTCCGTAGCCAGCGCCGGTGACGACACCCACGGTCGTGCTGTGGAGTGTGGATTGCTCCGTGGGTGCGTTCACGGGGCGTCCCTTCGGTAAACGTTGCCACAAATAGCAACTCGTGCGTATCATTAGTTCGGTAACCTCATCATGACGAAGGCAAGGGTGTTATGCAAGAGCGAATCTCAGCGAGGCCGACGTGACCAGAGCGACGCCGCTCCCGCGCCGCGGCGCCGGACGCCCCACCCGCGAGCAGGCCGAGGCACGCCAGGACGAACTGCTCGATACCGCACTCCAGCTGTTCCTCGAGCACGGCTTCGAAATAACGACGATCGAGATGATCGCCACCCACGTCGGCATGACCAAGCGCACGGTCTACGCCCACCACCCCGACAAGGCGTCGCTGTTTCTCACCGCGGTGCGGCGGGCCATCAACCGGCAGATCGTGCCCCACCATGTCCTCGAAGACTTCGATCGAGGTAATCTCACCCAAACACTGGAAGCGATCGCCCGGCTGCACATCGGCCAGGTTATGACGCCCGACGGTCTGCGCCTGCAGCGGATCATCAACACCGAAAGCTACCGATTCCCCAGCATATTCGCCGAAAACTACGAACAGCGCTCCAAACCGGTGCTCGACTTCGTCGCCGGCCTGCTCGACCGGGCCATCGCCGCAGGCGACATCGCACCCACCACAACCGAACTCGCCGCCATCGCGTTCATGAACATGGCGGTCGGCGGCTCCGTGCGCTCGATCGTGAGCGGCCAAACACCCACCCGCGACGAAGTCGATCAGAGGGTGCACTTCACCGTTCATCTGCTACTCGACGGCCTCAGGCCGCGCTGAACACCTGGTAGTGCCGGATTCAGCTTGCGATAGTCGTGCTCGAGACGCCAGCGAATCTCGGCGCGCGCGCTGGAATACTCGAGTCAGCTCAATGCGCGTGCGATATAGGCTCTGCGGGTTTGCCCCGCAATCTTGGAGATGTCTGACGTGACGACTACTTCGAATCCGTGAAACGCACCGGGCCACACGTGCAGTTCAGCGAGGACACCGGACTGGGATAGGCGGGCCGCGAAGTCGATGACCTCATCGCGGAAGGTCTCGACCTGGCCGACATCGAGGAATGTCGGAGGTAGTCCGGAGAGGTCGGTGGCGCGCGCCGGCGCAGCATAGTAGGACACGTCGGGTCCGCCTGCTGCATCTCCGAGGAGAGCCCCCCAGCCTGTCTTGTTCGAGGTACGGTCGAACACTCCGATACCATCGAGTTCCTGACTCGATGGCGTAATTCCCCGATCGTCGAGCATCGGACACCCCAGCACCAAGTGGGAGATTGCCGGGCCGTTGTGGTCGCGGGCAAACAAGGCGATTGCCGCAGCCAGTCCGCCTCCTGCGCTAGCGCCCATGACGATGATTCGCGAGGAGTCGATGCCCAGGTCTGCCGCGTTCTCTGTTATCCATACCAAACCCGCGTAGCAGTCTTCCACGGGTGCGGGGTACGGGTTCTCCGGGGCGAGCCGGTATTCAACTGAAACTGCCACTACGCCAAGTTCGTCCACCAAATCGGCCAGGCCATCTACTCCAGTGAACCTGGTTCCCATGACCATCCCCCCACCGTGGATGTAGTAGATCGTCGGGGAAGGGACAGTCCGCGGGTTCGTCGGCGCCATGATCAACACGGTGATATCGGGTCCGCCGAGGGGGCCAGGAACTTCTCGTTCGGTGACCTCGATGCTGCCATCGCGACGCAAGCGCTCGAGTTGGACATCACGATCGGGCAGCTGATTCAGGCGGCGTTCTCGAGCTTCGAGGATTTCGTGGGGGTGGAGCGTGGAGGACATGAATGGGATTCGTGCGAGCCCTGCTGCGAGTTCCGGGTCTAGCGGCGGAGGGGTACTTGTACGGATGGCGTTATCGAGAGTCATCGTGTCTCCTCAGAATTTGCGATGTCCTCCCACTATCGGGTTTCATCGCCGCCGACGCTACCGCCGATCGTCTGTTCCTGGCCGCGATGCGTCAGACGACTGTCGGTGCGAGCTCTCCGAGGCGCCGGTCCGCTACTACGATTCGCCATTATTCAGAAAATGTAGGGACTGCAGTGCGATTCGGGCTCGAAGTATTCCGTCCGGTGTGCCAAGATCCCACCCCAGTCGCTCCTCCGCTCGTGTAACCCGAGCCGCAATTGAACTGTGGTGCATATGCAGGGAGTTCGCGGCCAGGCGGAGCGATCCAGTGCGGCAGAGAGCGTCCAACGCACGTAAGTCGAGTTTCCCACTCTCTGTCTCCGAAATGGCCTGGAGTGCGACCACGTCCACGTTTGCCGCGATCTGACTTATCGGAACATCGGCAAGCAATGTGAGGGACCCGAGTAATGCATGGTCGACGACCGCCGAGTTCTCGCCTTGAACCGTGAATCTCAACGCCAAGAGTGCTTGCAACCACGAGGTACGAGCATCCTGCGGCGAGACCAGGTTGCCAATGCCCACCCGCAGGTCCAAGCTCCGCCCTGATCCAGGATCTCGCTCTTGAAGGCGATCTCGGACGCTGCCTTGGAGGTCTGAGACGACGAGGTCGGCGTTCTGACGTGGCTGCAGGATCAATCCGGCGGTCCGCCCAACCGTGGCCACCCGCAGTGGGCGCACCGGAGTGCGGGTTCTGGCTACAAGCGCTACTGCTTCCGTTCCTGGGTCCCGGTCCTCCGATGTAGAGACGGCAACGATGCGTATCGGGAGGTTCGGCACGAGGCCGAGAAGTTGAATTGCGCGCGCCCGTTCCTCCGTTCCGGCGGACTCCGAAATCAGCAGTTCGGTCAGTGCTGGATCAGCAATAGTTGCGGCAGAAATCACGCGGGGCGGAGTAACCAGCACCCGAGTCGCCAGAGCAAAGCGCTCGAGTATGAGGTCGTCCAGGGCCTCCGCATCACCTTCGCGTTCAATCCAGACTGCCCGGCCATCGCCCAAGTCGATACGACTGCGTGGAACATCTCGATCCGAAGAATCGACGGTCCCGTTGTGAGCGACGCGCAATGCAGTCCCATCGAGCAGATGCATCCCGGCAGTGCATTCGGCAAGGGCTGCAGTCGCTCTGGTCAGGGTCGATGCCGAAACCCGGCCTTCGACCAGAGCGTCGAACGCCGCGATGACTCGAACGGCTGCTTCGGCTCGTGAGTCGATCTCGGACAATCGCGCGAGCAATCCGAACATGGGTCCAATCTCCGCTCTCATCCGATTGTCTGTAGTAAGTTGTACTGCCTGTTTCAGCTGTTCAACACTTATGTGCTGATCCTCGCGACGGGAACACTGGTCAGCGATAGTGGTCGCGCGGGGCCCTTCCCGGGCATGGGCACTCGAACACCCACCGGTCAGTCCACTACTCTAGATCCCGGGGGTCAATACCACGCGGGAAGGTGAGGTGCCGTGGTTCGATCCGCGTCCCAGCCGAAGAATGACTCGACTTCTGCCGGCAATGCCGAAAACAACGGCGTCGACTCCACCCGCCGACGCAGGGTGCCGATCGTGGACGAGATCACCGCTCTCCTACGAGAGCGTATCTATGCACAGCACTACGCAACCGGCGTATGGCTGAAGCAGGAGCAGCTATCCGACGAACTCGGGGTCAGTCGCACACCGCTGCGTGAGGCGCTGCGGCGACTCGAGCAGGAGGGCCTGGTTCGTTCCGAAGCCGGCAAGGGTGCCCGCGTCATCTCCGGGGATGTGCACACGCTGCTGTCGGCCTACGAACTGCGCGCTGTCGTGGATGGTCTGGCAGCGCGGTTGGCATCCGCGAACCCGTCTCCGGCACGCGTGCGGGAGATGCGGCAACTCATCGACGCGCAGCGCAAAGCAATCGATCCGTGGAATCCGCGCGGGTACTCCAAACTCAATGTCGATTTTCACGAGCTCATCGTGCACATGACCAATAACGAGTTTGTCATTGCGCAGACCTCGATTATTCGCATGACAGCGCAGGTGTTCGCCCCCGTCGCGATGATCGAACCGAGTAGCGCTCTGCGTGCCATCGAAGAGCACGCAACAATCGCCGACGCGATTGAAGCGGGAGACGGTGTCACCGCGGAGATCGTCGCCAGAAGACACATTGAGAAGACCATCACGCAGCTCAGATTTGGGGCCGCGCGCACCGACAGTATCCGATAACGGAAGCGTCGTATACAGGCCGGTTGGGCGGGCGTGGAAGGTGCGTTCAGATCGCCGCCATCGCGGTCATGATCGAGCCTTCCCGCCTACCGTGTTCTTCGACCGAGCCCGTCACGATCCGGTCGACGATCCGGTCGCCGATCTCTTCCGTACTCGCGCCCATTCCGGGGCCCGCCAATGCCGACAGTTCGCCGAGCACCGAAGCTGTGGCGGTTTCCAGAGCCAGCGCAGCCATCCCCTGCCCGAACGATGCAAGACATAGGGCGGCAGAGAGCACGGCGGCAGCTGGATTCGCCCAACCGCGCCCCGCAATATCTGGAGCCGACCCGTGGACAGGCTCGAACATGCTGGGCGCCCGACCGTCCAGATTCAGATTGGCACTCGCGGCTACGCCCAGCCCTCCCTGGATGGTCGCGCCTAGATCCGAGATGATGTCGCCGAAAAGATTGTCGGTCACGATAACGTCGAACCGCTCCGGAGTCATTGGCATGTGCTGGCACATTGCGTCGGCGTGAACGTAATCGACCTCGACCTCGGGGTAGCGAGATGAGTGCTCGTCGACAATGTTCTGCCACAGTTCACCCGCGTGCACAAGAATATTCTTCTTGTGGCACAGGGTAAGTTTCCGGCGACGTTGCTGCGCGAGTCGGAAAGAATAGTCCACTACGTCCGCGATGGCCCGGGCTGTGTTGACCGATTCCTGGAGCGCCACGGCATTCTGCGTACCCTCATGGACAGTTGAACCACCGCCGACATACAAACCCTCGGTGTTTTCGCGGACGACAACGAAGTCGCACCGCTCGGGATCGAGGTCCCGGATCGGCGTGTGGACACCGGGATAGAGACGCACTGGCCGAAGGTTCACCTTCTGCCGGAAGGCTCGACGAATGCGCAGAATCACGCCGCGCTCGAGGATCCCCGGCGCGACTCCAGGATCACCCATGGCGCCGAACAGTATGGCGTCGTGGGCTTGTAGACGGCCGATGATTTCGTCGTCGATCAAGCGCCCAGTATCGAGATAGTTTTGCGCACCCAGCGCGTAGTCGGTTGTTTCGAGACCGAACCCGAATCGAGCGGCGGCAGCTTTCATCGCCGAGAGTGCTTGCTGGTTAACCTCCGGCCCGATTCCGTCCCCGTCGATGACGGCCAGGTCGTAGGTAGTCAATGTGGAATGCCCCTTTCGGCAAAGAGAATGAAAATTGCGGCAGTTCGACCTCGGCGTGAGAATCTCCTGTTGGCGTTCAGCCGTGACTTGGCGTTGTCGACCACGATCCGCCCGGTGCGAGCCTCACACGAGGCATCAATGGTTGACGTCGGTCCGCTCCTCTCCGAAAGCACCGTCTGCGCGACTTCGATCCACTGCTGCCGCTCGCCGTTCAGCCCCCGAGGCAGCGTTCGAGGCTTCTCGTGGATCCAAGAACAGATCATGGCTCAACTACGACATCACGTCAATGCTATTCAACTACCCAGCGGGATGAATACCCTTATGAATGCGTGTGATTGCCGACGACTGCTTCCGAGGCAGAATCCGCCGTGGTGTGACCGGGGCCCCGGGAAGATGCCAGTCCCTCTCCACCGGCCTTACCACTGGACGAACGCGAGTGCAGAATGATTGGATACGAACGGGTCAGGGACGGCGTGAGGAGTTGCAAGTGGCGGCCAGGTCCGAGTCGGCACAGCCGGCGCGTGTCTATCAGCAGATTGCAGACGCGATCGAGAACGCGATCTTGTCTGGCGAGTTGAACCCCGGCGATCACCTTCCCAGCGAGCGGGAACTCGTCGAACGATATGGCGTCAGCCGTCCGACAATTCGGGAGGCGCTGCGGGTCCTCGAAAGCAATCACCTTGTGAAGTCGCGACTTGGAGACCGACGTGGGCCCATCGTACTGTCTGCAAGCTCGCACCTTCTACAGAAGTCACTTACCCGCCTCACTGCAGGCGAGGTTGTCGGGTTGGCCTCGCTGCTGCAGTTTCGCATGATCATCGAGAGCGCTGCTGTTCTCCTGGCCGCCAGCAATCGTAGTGAATCGGACTTGGTAGAACTCGAACGTGCAAATGCCCGGATGCGCGCCGGCATCGATCTCGGATACGCAGAGTTCAGTGCCGCTGACCTCGACTTCCACCGAACGGTTGCGCGCACCTGCAGCAATCCCCTGCTGGAGTTCTCCGGCGAGGCGGTCCGTGAATCAGTCCTCCGCCTCACACAACAACGGATCACTGACTCCGGCGACAGTCGAGCACAAATGCTGCTGTCTGTTCGCCACCACGAGGACCTCCTCGAAGCTATCAGGAACAAGAACGGCCCTCTCGCCTCATGGCTCTTGCGTGACGGCTTATATTGGTATTACGTCGATTACGTAGATCCCGCAGACCTTCCAAACCTCCGCGGCCTCGCCGACGAGGTACGCCCACGTGAGTAAACGGATCGTCCGGGTCAGCCCGACATATACGGGCTTCACCGGAGTTCGCGCCAACTGTCCTTCGGTACTGATCGACACTCGACTGAGAGATAGGTCGCCTCTATGGACGCTTGATCCCGCCGAAAATATCGACCCACCTACGACTCGGAGCTGACAATGACCGCCTCCGCGAATCTTGAATTCCGCACATCGAATTCGCTCCCAGAAGAGCAATCGACGACCGACGCCGTGACCTTCTCCATCGAGTGCATCGATTCGCGCGGTCTTGTGCGCCAACTAGGTGGACTCTTCCACCGCCACGGTGTCGAACTGATCGCCTTGTCTTCGTGGTGCTCGTTGCGAGCTGACCGCCATGGAATAACGGTATCGGCCGCCCTTCCGCCTGGGGTACAGACGGAATTGCTGGTGAAGAAGATGAATCGCTTCGTCGATGTTGTGAAGATCCGCCTCGATACCAGGGAAGATGATGTTTACCGGGATGTCTCCTCACTGGAGGTAGTTGCGACCGGGCCATTCGTCGAGAAGGTGGCACTGGTGGGCTATCAATTCGGCGCCGGCGTGGTGGATCATAGCCCACACAGGATCATCCTGCGTCTCAACGACACCCGCGATATTGTCGGCGCGTTTCACGACCGCCTTCGGCAACTCGGCCGAATCCGGTCCCGCGGGGACATCAGAGTGTCTCCCATGCACCCCAGTGGCAGTTTGAGTTTCGACTGAAGCAATAGCTCCTTCTTGCGTTGTTGCCCGGTCCTTCTTACCGGCGTTCAAGGCATTGCTCGGTTGCTTGCCATCGTTGAATCGCTGCTCCCAGCGATCCGACGGGTCGTGGAGGAGCGTGATGCAGCAGTCGTTGTCGTGGAACAACACGGTTGTCCCGCACCAGGTTGCACGATAGTGCGGCAGCGGCGAGCGCTACGGTCGACGACCACTGTCAGGCGCACTGTGGGCTTGCTCGACGACCCATGCCGCGACCTGAGCCCTCGATGTGAAGCCAAGTTTCGCCAGGATGTGCTCCACATGTCCTTGGACAGTTCGATCCGACAGCACCAGTTTCGCCGCAATCGCCCTGTTCGTCATGCCTTCTGCGACTAGGTCCGCGACCTGACGCTCTCGCTTGGTCAGACGTACTGTGGGACTGACGGGTTCAGCGCCGGAGGGAGCTTGTTCACCGAGCGCGAATGCTGCAGCCGCGTCGAAATCCATGAGACGCCCTTGCCGGTGGGCAGATTCGAATGCCCTCTGCCCTAGTGCCGAGCGAGCGATTCTCTCACATTCGTCGTGGTAGGTCATCAGGTCGGGAAACTGGACGGCGCCACCGACCGACCGCCCCAGTTCTTCTGCAGCTCCAAGAAGCACTGCTGCACGTTGCGTATCTCGGACCTCCGCAGAGATCCAGGCGATGGACTCGAGACATGATATGGCAATTCGGACAAACCGTGCGGGCCACGTCAACTGCAACGATTGTTCGAGTAGTTCCCTTCCACGACTGGGGTTTCCCTCCTGCCACACGGCAAGGCCCATTCCCCACAAAGAAAACGATCTACACAAGGTTTCGCCGTACTGTTCGGTGAGTTCCAGGACTTGTTCATGGCATTCGATCGCCCGTACCATGTCCTCACGTAACTCGTGTGCCATCCCCAGCATGCCTAGTGGGCCGACGCGGTAGATGGGTTCTCTCCGGGCGTCGGGCTCCGCTACCGCTTTCTCGAGGTACGCGCAGGCTTGGGTGAGATCACCGCGGAGCAGGGCTAGGAGCCCGTCGACATGTGCGATGAAGGCGTGTAGTCCAGGGTCGTTGATGGATGCTGCAAGTGTGTGCCCCCTCTGTACCGTCATCTCGCTCGTCTGACTGCCGGTTTGCGCCGCATCGAAGAAGGCACCGCCGAACAGCGCCTTTACGAGCTCGACGGTGGGTGGGCCTGCGTATGCGGCCAGGAGTCTGTCGAGCCAACTTCTACCCTCGCTGTAGTATCCCTGGGAACTCCACAAGCCGAATAGCGCGCCCGCGATGCGGAGCCCGGCAGCCGGATCATTGGACACACAGAACTTCAGGGTTTCTCGAATGTTCGGTAGTTCCAGCCCCGTGCGTTCAATCCAGTCGAGCTGTCGTGCACTCATCCAATTGGACGCTGCTTCGAGAACCAGCGATTCGTACCACTCCAGATGCCGACGGTGAGCGGTGTCGTCGTCGATCAGTGCGAGGATCTCGCGGCCGTACTCCCGCACTGTCTCGAGCATTCTAAACCTCACCTCGGCACCGGATTCCTCTCTGAGGAGGATCGACTTCTCCACCAGTGAGGTCACCGCGTCAAGCAACTCGTCCGGAGGGATACCCGGACCACCGACGTGCGCCGCCGCGTCGAGCCCGAAACTCCCTGCAAAGACCGATAACCGCGTCCAGAGGTGCTGTTCCTGTTCCTCGCACAGGTCGAAACTCCAGTCGAAGCACAGTCGAAGAGTCTGTTGTCGCGTAGGGGCGCCGCGTGTTCCGCGCGTCAGCAGCGCATAGCGGTCGGACAGGCGCTGGAGGATTTGTTCGGGCGACAGTGCGCGCAAGCGGGCCGCTGCCAACTCGATCGCCAGCGGCAGACCGTCGAGCCGATGACAGATCTTCGCCACTGCATCTTTGTTGTCCTCGGTGAGTTCGAAATCGGGAACCGCCGTGGCAGCGCGTTCAGCGAACAGCGTCACCGCGTCGTACCTCGGCAATCCTTTCAAGGCCGGCTGACGGTCAGTGGATGGGACTGTCAGTGGTGCTACTCGCAGTACGGCCTCTCCGGGTATACCGAGAGACTCCCGGCTCGTGCTGAGAATCTTCAGCGAAGGACAGACCTGCATCAGCGTCGCGGACAGCTCGGCTACACCGCCGACGACCTGTTCACAGTTGTCGAAGACGAGCAAGAGGTTCCGCGTCTCGAGGAACTCTTCGAGTACCTCACCTAACGGCCTCGCGGAGATATAGCACAGCCCCAATGCGCCGGCCACCGTGTCGATCAGCAAGGATTCGTCATGAAGTTCGCCGAACTCGACCAGCCATACACCGTGCTCGAACTCCCGTTGCATGCTTGCTGCGATTCGCAATGCCAGTCGCGTCTTGCCGACGCCACCGGGTCCGGTCAGCGTCACCAAAGGTGAAGACGTCAACATCTTCTTCGCTTCGGTCAACTCCCGGCGACGTCCCACGAAACTCGTCAATTCGAGAGGCAGATTTCCCGCTGTGCGCGGGCGGCGATCGTGCGATCGGCGTCCCCCGATTGCAGGCGGGGGGCCACGGTGTTGTTCTTCGCTACCAGCATGCAGGGCCATGTCGTCGACAGTGAATCCATGGTGATGTTGCAGTCGTTGCAGGTCTTCACCGAAGCTTGCGGCGGTGGCATGGCGCTGGCCCGGTGCTCGAGCCATGGCGCGTGCGACCGATTCGGCAACATCGTCGGGGATCCCCTGTTCGCGCAGGTCGGGCACAGGTTCCGTGGTAATCCTCAGGAACTGCGCTACAACCTGTTCTCCGCTCTGTCGTTCGAACGCGGCATGCCCGGTGACTGCGCTGAAGACGGTGGCGCCAATGCCGTAGATGTCAGTGGCCGGTGTCGGTGGATCGCCGGCCAATACCTCGGGCGCGGTGTACGCCGGCGTGCCTGTGACTGTTCCGGTTGCGGTCTCGAATCCGCCCGCCACATGCGCGATACCGAAATCGGTCAGCACTGGCTCACCGTAGTCGTCGAGCAGGATGTTCGCGGGTTTGATATCGCGATGAAGTACTCCGAGCCGATGCGCAGTCTCGACTGCTCCTGCCACCCTGATCCCCAAACGTAAGGCTTCCGGCAGCGACAGCGGCCCACCTCGGCGAAGTCGCTGGTCGAGAGAGTCCTGCGGGTAGTACTGCATCACAATGTATGGAAGGCCGGTCCCGGTCTCGCCGACCTGCAAGATGTTGACGATGTTCGGATGCCCGGTGAGTCGGCCCATCGCGCGTTGTTCGCGAAAGAACCGCGCTCGGTTCTCCTCGTCGAGATCTACGGTGAGCACCTTGACGGCAACAGTGCGGTCGAGGGCACTTTGCGTACAGCGATAAACCACGCCGAATCCGCCTCGACCGATCTCGTGTGCCGCATCGAACCCCGCACCCTGCAGCTCTGCAACGACGTCGGGTGACCCGTATCGCTGGGTGCCCAGTGGATCCCCGTCACGCATCGGATCACTTACCCGCGCCGTCGAACATCGGTGAACGTGACGACCTAACGAGATACGACATACAAAACCTCTCGACACCTACCCTTCAGGGTATCGCTCGAGCGCTGGTCAGGAGTGCCGTTCCTTGCGGTCTCCTCGGTCGGAAGAACCCGAGGGGAGAACCGGGCGGGGCCACGGGTGCCCGGTAAGGCGCTCGATGTCGGTATTGAATCGCTCGAGCCAACGGGCGAACTCGGCGACCTCGCCGGGATCCCAATCAACCAGTACGCGTTCCAGGCCCGCAATGGCCCACTCGCGGTCGGCCTCGAGATGGCTGCTGCCTTTCTCTGTGATCCGAAACTTGCGAGCGATCCCGCCCTCCGGATCAGGGATGCGCTCGACGAAATCGGCCTTGAGGAGTGCGGCGGTCTGCCGGTTGAGCGTCGAAGTGTCCAACGCGAATGCCTCGCTGAGCTGGCTGATGGACATCGGCCCCTGCACGCTCAGACGGCTGAGCACCGTGTATGCACTGCGGTCCAATCGCTCGGGAGTATCGCGCCTCGCCGGACCAAGAAAGTGGAGGTGTCGGCCGAGCAGCATCGTCTCGAACTCGATCAGGTGTGTGGGCTTGTGCATGTGTCTCTTCCGTCACTTCAACCAGCGGCCGTATGGCACATCAATGTGCACTATGCATATTCTATGCGCAATACACATTGTATGCATAGGGCACCTCGCCCGATTCGAGAGTGGAGTCTGATAATGAGCAATGCGGTGACAGCCGAGGCCCGCTCGGCACCACCCGGCGTACGGCCAGGCGCCCTGGTCGCCGTTCTGGCCTTCACCGGCATTACGTCCGCTTTGACCCAAACCCTGGTCGTTCCGCTCATCGCAGACCTTCCGTCGATCCTGAACACGACCTCGGCGAACGCATCATGGGTGATTACTGCGACGCTGCTGGCAGCCGCTGTCGCCACCCCGGTTACCGGACGGCTCGGCGACATGTACGGGAAGCGACGGATGCTGCTGCTCTGCACCCTGCCGCTCATTCTGGGTTCAGTGGTGTGCGCGCTGTCCTCGTCGCTGGTGCCGATGATCGCCGGCCGCGCGATTCAGGGTCTGGGCGCCGGCCTGATCCCTCTGGGAATCAGTGCAATGAAGGATCTACTTCCGCCGGAGCGCCTGAACTCCTCGATTGCGCTGATGAGCGCTTCGTTGGGAATCGGAGGCCTCCTCGGCCTCCCACTCGCCGCCATTGTCGCTCAGAACGCGAACTGGCGAGTGCTGTTCTGGGTCGTCGCCGTGCTTGGCGTCGTGATCTTCGGTCTGTTATGGCGAGTCGTTCCCGCGATCCCCATTTACGGCAATTCCGGCCGATTCGACGTTGTTGGTGCAATCGGCTTGGGTACGGCGCTGGTATGCCTGCTGCTCGCCGTATCCAAGGGCGGTACCTGGGGATGGACGAGCACGATGACACTCGACCTGTTCGCCGCCGCGGTCATCGTGCTGCTCCTCTGGGGATGGTGGGAACTGCGACGGCCCGACCCGCTCGTAGACCTACGGGTAACTGCACGCCGGCCGGTGCTTCTGACCAATGCGGCCTCGATCGTGGTGGGATTCGCGATGTACGCCCAGTCACTGATCGTGCCGCAGCTCCTTCAGCTGCCCGCTCAAACCGGCTACGGACTCGGGCAGTCGATGCTCGCCATGGGTCTATGGATGGCGCCCGCGGGACTGGTGATGATGGCGGTATCCCCGATCGGCGGCAAGCTCTCCTCCGCCCGCGGGCCGAAGATCACTCTGTTCATCGGCTGCCTCATCATTGCCGTCGGCTACGGCTCTTCGATGCTACTCATGGGGTCGACATGGGGGCTGGTGATCGTAACGTGCATCGGTACAGCAGGAGTCGGCTTCGCGTACGGCGCGATGCCCGCGCTGATCATGAGCGCAGTACCACAGTCCGAGACGGCCTCGGCCAACAGCGTCAATACCTTGATGCGTTCGGTCGGAACATCGGTGGCCGCAGCCGTTGTCGGCCTGGTCCTGTCTCAGATGAGCATGCAGTTCGGTGAACACAGTGTGCCCTCGGAGGCCGGATTCCGTACGGGCATGCTCATCGGCTGTGGCGTTGCGCTCGTCGCAGCCGCGATCACACTGGCGATTCCCGCCCCTCAACGCAACCACTCTCCGATGGCCGAGGCCTGAGGGACACGACGGACGGCACCAGTCAGGCTGCCCGCCGCCGAGGGCGGCCCGACCGGTGGCGTGAATACACAGATCGAGAGCCGTGGAAGCACTTCCACTCTGGGGACTTCTCACTTCCGCGAGCAGCACCGAATACCAAGTGCTGAAACCCGAGCGAACTCGAACGCAGCAGTCATCCCACAGTCGACGAGCAGATCTGCAACACAATCGTTCGCAGGCAGCAGAAGTCGAGTGGCGTGGCCGATGGTGAACCGTATGAAGACATCATCACCCAAGGGTTCGAGGGGTCATCGACGTATTGATCCTTCTCTGGCACAGCGTAATCAACGCACTCTGAGTTTCGGGATCAATCCTGGGTCCGGCCCCCTGCAGAAGTATGGTCAGCACTCGCCGGTAGAAGGTGGCCACAGAGATCCCGAAGTCCGGGAAAATGTACTCGTCACCGCCGAACGGGCCCCAGCGAATCGCAAAATCAACCATCTCGGCGGCACGCGTGGTCCCAGGTGTGGGCCCCTGCCGTTTCCCATTCCCAGTTCGAGACGACAGCTGGAGGCCTGCAGTACGTGCGCTGCCCGGTGCCGAGGTGTCCATGAGATTCCCCAAGGTTGTGAGTTCGGATACGACAATCGAGATGGTGGGCTGACGATTGAGGAAGCGAGGCGACCGTCGAGTGGGCGTTCCCGGCGTCCGTTTCTCTCGGAAGCTCGAGGAGCAGCCGCCCGACTCGATCGCGAGTTTCTGTCCTGATGTTCAGCGACTCGGGCCGGACGCACCTACAGCGTCGAGTGAATCGAGAATCTCCTGCCGGTGGAGACGGACTTGCTTGGGCATGTTCCACCCGAGGACACCGGTGACCCTGCCATTGCTGCGATAGCGGGCGACGAATCGACGGCTCGAGACCTCACCGTCGACGATGTCGACCTCTGCGTCGATAGGCAGAGACCCGTAGACCTGGAGCTTGACGTCGAACTGGTCGGTCCAGAAATAGGGCACCGGCACGTACGGCTGATCTGCACCAAGGATTGTGAACGCAACGGCGGCAGCTTGTTCGGTGGCATTGGTTCGGTTCTCGAGCCGGACCAATTTGCCGAGGTGCTCGTGATGCCACCGGGCGACGTCGCCGACCGCGTAGATGCCTTCGGCGGCCCGGCAGCGCGAATCGCACACCACCCCGTCGTCCAGGGTCAGTCCGCTCTCGTGGAGCCAATCTGTCGCGGGGACAGCACCGATCGCGACGACCACCACATCGGCGGGCAGCACCTCCCCGGTACCGAGTTGCACCCCGCTCACGCGTCCGTTGTCGGCAGTCAGGCTGGTGACCGCGGTTCCGAGGCGCAGCTCTACCCCACGTTCGGTGTGTAGCTCCGCCAGTAGACCCGAGACGAAGGGGCCGACCTGCAACGCCATCGGCGCCGGCTGCGGTCCGGTCATGGTCACGTCCAGTCCAAGCGCACGGCCAGTGGCTGCAATTTCGGCGCCGAGGACGCCTTCCCCGACCACTACCAGCCGCGACCCGGCAAGCATGTCGGACCGCAGAGCCAGGGCATCTTCGAGAGTGCGCAGAACGTGCACCCCGGATAGTCCGTTGTGCTCGGGCAGCACCCGTGCACGCACGCCGGTGGCAATCACGACGGCGTCTGCCTCGAGCCGACGTCCGGACTGCGTGAGGACAGTCCGGGCACGTGGGTCGAGGGCAACTGCTCGGTCGCCGAGGATGAAATCGGCGGTCAGCTCCGAGAGGGCCTCCGCGGTCCGCAGTGCAGACCGTTCAGGCGCCCATGCCCCCGACAGGACTTGCTTGGACAGCGGCGGTCGGTCGTACGGGGTGTGCAACTCGTCACCGACAACGGAGATGTCACCCGTGAATCCCTGGCGACGTAGGGTCTCTGCCGTGCACAACCCGGAGGCCGATGCGCCGACCACCAACACCCGTTCGGGTGTTGTGGCGGTCATGCCATGCCTCCGACCGCCGCAGACGACAGGCACTGTTGTGGCAAAGTTCGAATCTCCCTCGAGGAAGCCCCTAAGGGCAGCGCCGTATGACAGGCACCCGCTTCTTTCCTGCGTTCGTCAAGCCTCATGTGCAACTCCCGCTTCCACTTTGGTGTGCAGCGCATCAGTTGAGTAATTTAGACTAATCGGTCAGTACAATCAATGACGGCGAGATCATCCGTTACGCGGAGTGCCGTGTGCTAGCCTACATAAGATGTACCGATCGGTCGAATTATCGACTGATCGCGTGAGACCCGCTCGGCAAGAGGTCTCCTCACAACGGCCCCGACGCCGAAATGGACGGTGGGATAGGAATGATCGTGGACACACGGACATGCCGGAGACCCCTGCCGACCTCCCCTGAAGCAATCTTTCCCGGCTTCAGAAGACTGTCCGATTCATTGCCGCAGACCTAGGAGGTCTTCCCAATGCGCTTGCTCATCATGGACGCTGCGATTGCGTGCGCCACCCTGATCGCGCCTCGCCGAACAGCCGTATCAATAGAACGAATCCTCACGGATATCGCGGTCGCACGAGCCAATGCAAGGTGGTTGGCTATGGTCGCGAGCACACCGGAAGAGACATTCTCCAGCCATTCTTCTTTTCAAAGCGAACCGGCCGAGCCAAGGTCCGCGACCCGCTAGGCCGGCATCCCACTGAGCCATAGCCCGACCTCCGCCGATTCCCACAAGGGAATCGGCTTGGCCCCAGAAGAGCTCTCGCCCTCAGCAGCACTCCCCCGCCGGTCGCGCGGTGCCGGCAAAGATGTTGGACCACCGCACATCACGAACCGTCAGGGCGCAACTTCACTGACGATCAGCTCTGCGAACTCGTCAGCGATGAGTTCTTCGGTAGGGTTCGGTGCCAGCGGTATCAGAACGACCCCGTCTGCGATCCCCACCGCACAGATGTCCTGCATCAGGCCGCTCAACCCCTGGACGGTACCTATGTATCTCATGGGGCGGCGACGCCGGTCGCAGGCATGCAAATCCGTGGGGGGAATTTGTCCGGCATCTTCGAGGCGGGCAAGCGCGCGACGCGCCTCGCGGGCTGTCGTGTCGATGAGCACCTCGATCTCGAGCAGTAGAGGGCTGGCCTCCCGGTCCTCGATCGGAATCGAGCTGGATTGCCGTTTCGCGTCACCGAGGTCGGCTGCTGTCAGCCGAGTGTTGGATGGGCTCACGCCTTTGCTCGGGTCCCAGACAATCTGAACTTCGTCTCGGTGCGTCATGTACACCACTGGCTCGGTCTTCATCTGCATGGCACCCATCTCGATTGCGGATCTGTCGGAAAGGCTTGACGTCGCGCGGCCCTTCAGTCGGCTAGGAGTTGATTGTGTGGTGGCAGCGATATGCGGACGCGGCTCACACAAGGGACACCCCGTTGAGCGCACACATCGCCAGCCCGACTCCCGCAACAATCGTTCTCGCACAGAGTATCTGCGCTCCAGCATGACCTGTCATCCGAACGGTGTGCACTCCGTACGAACGAGCACAGCCGCCGGGTGGCCCCGGCGAGAGCATCCCCGCCGGGGGCACCTGATGTGCGGTACATCCCAGTCAGGGCCGGAAACCGATGTACTCGTCGGACCGGCGGCGGAGAAGCCAGTGTTCTCCGGACACCTCGAACTGATCGTGGTAGCGCGCGACGATCGCCACCGACCACCCGACACCGTCATTCTTGAGCATCACGACGTCACTCGTTGCCTTCGCCTCACGGTCGTTCCATTCGGTGAGGACCGTGTTGGTGACCACGTGGCGCTGCGGTTTTGCGGGATCCGGGCGCCAGCCCGGTTGTGAGAACGCCGCCCGGATGGCATCGGCGCCCTCGCGCGTCGGGAATCCGGGTATCTCGACCACCCCGTCCGGCCAGTACAACGCGACCATGTCGTCGACCCGGCCGTCGTCCTGTGCCTGGGCATGCGCGGCGATCGTCGCCTGAATCCCCGAGTGCACCTGTGCGTATGTGCTCATCGGCCGGCCGC
>NZ_LTCZ01000023.1:0-29537 GCF_001583455.1 Rhodococcus sp. LB1
CCTCGTTGGGCCGCACCGACCGCGACGTGCAGTCCGGCGGGAAGCAGAAGGTGTCGGTGGAGGATTCGATGTCGATGGTGCACCTCTCGCGGGGGAACCTGCCGCCGGCAAGCGACCAGTTGCGCAGCGAGGTGGCGATCGTGTGCGGGATCGCGCAGGCACTGTTCGGGCCGGACCATTCGGTGCCGTGGCAGGAGTTCACCGCCGACTACGACCGCATCCGCGATTCCATCGCACGGGTGATCCCCGGGTTCGAGGACTTCAACCGCAAGGTCCGCCGGCCGGACGGGTTCGCGCTGCCGCACCCGCCGCGGGACGAACGCCGGTTCGTCACCGGCACGGGGAAGGCGAACTTCACGGTCAGCGCACTGTCCTGGCTGCCCGTGCCGGAGGGAAAGCTGATCTTGCAGACGATGCGGTCGCACGATCAGTACAACACCACCATCTACGGTCTCGACGACCGCTACCGCGGAGTGAAGGGCGGCCGGCGGGTGCTGTTCATCAGCACGCAGGACCTCGAATCGTTCGGGTACGCCGCGGGGGATCGGGTGGATCTGGTCTCCGAGTGGACCACCCGGGACGGGACGGTGCAGGAGCGGCGCGCCGACGATTTCCGCCTGGTGCCCTACCCGACGCCGGTCGGGAACGTGGCCGCCTACTACCCGGAGACGAATCCGCTGATCCCGCTCGATCACGTGGCGGTCAAGTCGAACACCCCGGTGTCGAAGGCGATCACCATCCGCCTCGAACGGCGGCCCTGATGGGGCGTGTGACCACCCGGACCCCGGTCACCCGGATCACCGACACCCGGCAGTCGACCCGACCGGACACGGTGGTGGTGGAGGAGCCGCTCGAGATCCGGGTGAACGGGACGCCGCTGGCGGTCACCATGCGCACCCCCGGTTCCGATGTCGAACTGGCGCAGGGGTTTCTGCTGACCGAGGGCATCATCGGCGACCGCGCGGACATCGCGTCGATCCGCTACTGCAACAGCGTCGACGACAACGGTGTCAACACCTACAACGTCCTCGACGTCGATCTCGCGCCTGGGGTGTTCCTGCCCGACACCGGCATCGAACGCAACTTCTACACCACCTCCTCCTGCGGGGTGTGCGGGAAGGCGTCGCTGGACGCGATCCGGCAACGCACGAAGCATTCCCCGGCCACCGACACGGTGCGGGTGCCGGCCGCGACGATCGCGGAACTCCCCGACCGGTTGCGGGCCGCGCAAAAGGTGTTCGAGACAACCGGCGGGTTGCACGCGGCCGGGTTGTTCACCGCCGCCGGACAACTCCTCGCGATCAAGGAGGACGTGGGGCGGCACAATGCCGTCGACAAGCTGATCGGCTGGGCCACCGAACAGTACCGCGTCCCCCTGCGGGGCACGGTGCTGCTCGTGTCCGGCCGGGCGTCGTTCGAACTCGCGCAGAAGGCGGTGATGGCCGGCATCCCGATCCTCGCCGCCGTCTCCGCCCCGTCGTCGCTGGCGATCGACCTCGCCCACGACACCGGACTGACCCTCATCGGGTTCCTCCGTGGCACCACGATGAACATCTACACCCACCCCAACCGCGTCACTGATGGGCGTCCGCTTGCCGTGTTGGAATATTGACCCCGCTGGGCGTGATCGGCGCCAGCCTTCCAGCGAAGCACGACAGTGGCCGGCTCCGGGGACCGTGATGGTCCGGGAGCCGGCAGTTGTTGATACCTGGTACCTCAGAGGTGGTCTGCCCAGGGCACCATGTCGACGTCGACGCGGACCGACTCGAGACCGGTTGCCTGTAGCAGTCGGCGCAGTGTGCTGTGGCTGGTTCCGATCCGGTCGATCAGGGCATTGCGGTGGTCACGAGATTCTGTGCTGTCGTGGCAGGTGGCCGCGACCAGAATGTGTGGAAATCGGGAGCGTGCACCTACTTCCGCGAAGAGGTGTTCGGTCGGCACCCCCCAGAGGGGCACGTCGCTCGCCCCATCCATCTCGCCGATGAACAGGCACGTCCAGCGTCCCTGGTCATCATCGATCACGGCCATCCGGGCGGGACCGGCGGGCAGTTCGAAATGCGAATCGAAGGCGGTGGCCGGTGAGGCGCCGAGCGCGATGTCACCGACTGCAATCAGGGGCAGGCCGTGACGCTTCGCGAACCGTGTCAGGTCGGGTCCGGTGGCCAGGTCCGTGGGGTTTGCAGTTCCGACGACGGTGGCAAACACCGCTGCGGGACGATGACCACTTGCGGTGACCAAATGCAATGCGGTATCGGCGAATCCGAGAGGGTATCGGTCGGTGTCGACGCGCACAGGGACGAGGTGGCCCGGCCGAGTGAAGGCGTCAGCGGTGGAGTCGATGTCCGCCAGCCTTCGTGCCGTGGTGGTGCGGTCGGCGGCCGAGATTCCGGTACCGACCCCGTCTGCGGCGTCCACGCTGACACACTGCGGGTCGGTGGGGTCGTCGGCGCCGCACTGTGCGGTCAATCCGAGGGCGGCGCACCGCTCGGCAGGAAGGGCGACCTGGAGGAACCCTGAGGTGTGGCGCACCGTGAAGGCGATCGTCTGCGCCGTGGCGCTGTCGGCGGCGGACACAATCTCGCCACGACATGGCCGGTCGATGTCGTCGCAGAGGACAACCCCGCGTCCCGCGGCCAGAGCGGCGGTGGCCGCGCTGATTCGTGCATGGCGGCCGCGTTCGGCGCAGGTCGGGGTGAGGTTGATCAGCTGGGCGAACATAGTTTCCGCCTCATACATCACCGTCATGATCAGATCCTTTTCCTGGTTGGGCCGAAATGGTCAGGTCAGGAGGAGCGAGCTGATCCCGATTCCGAGCAGAGCGCGACCGTAGTTCCCGCCGAAGAACTGGCGGCGGATCGCGGTCGAAGGGTGCGACGTCGATCATGAAAGCTCTCCGAAGTCGAGGGCTGGACGCGCCGGTCTATGAGTTGTGCGGCTGGTGGGTTCCGAACAGCCGTCCGTGGTAGACGAGCGGGCTGCCGTCGGTGAGTTCGGCGGCGTCGACGGTGCCGAGAGCGATGACGTGGTCACCGCCGTCCACGAGGTCGGCGACGGTGCAGGCGATCCATCCCGGGGCACCGGGGATTCGCGGTAGGTCGTGGTCGAGGTCCCAGCGGGTGCCGTGGAACTTGCCGACCCCGCCCTTCTTCGCGAACGACAGGGCGGTTGCGGCCTGGTGGGCGCCGAGAATGTTGAGTCCGAAGCGGCCGGATTCGCGGATCAGTTCCAACGTCTCGGATCCGCGGTCGAGGGAGACCAGCACCATCGGCGGGTTCATCGACAATGACGCGAACGCGCTGACGGTGGTGCCGTAGGGCATGCCACCGGCGATGGCGGTGACGATGGAGACTGGTGTCGCGACGCTGGCCATGACCTCCTTGAACGAGGCCTGGACATCGTGTTCCGTGGTGGTCATTGTGTGCTTCCTTGTTCGATGTCGATCTCAGCCGGTGATGTCGCGGCCGAGGAGTTGGCGGGCGATGATCCATTTCTGGACCTCGTTGGCGCCCTCGTAAATTTCGCCGATCTTGCTGTCGCGATAGATCGCCTCGACCGGGCCGGGGGTGCCGTCGGCGCCGAGTTCACGGGTGAACCCGAGGCCGCCGAACACCTGGACGGCGTCGCGGGCGATCGTGACGGACAGTTCGGTGCCGGCCAGTTTGGCCATCGCCGCTTCCGGTTCGGGGAACGGGTTACCTTCGTCGAGGCGGATCGCGGCCTTGATGTAGAGGCTGCGGGCGGATTCGAGGGCGAGCGCGTGATCGGCCATCAGGAACTGCCAGTGCTGCATCGAACCGAGCTTGCGGCCGAATGCCTCCCGGGTTGAAAGCCGGTCGGCCATGTGATCGAATGCGGCCTGCGCCATTCCGACTCCGGCGGCCGCGATCCCGATCCGACCGTAGGTCAGGGTGGACAGGGCGATCTTCAGCCCGCCGCCTTCGGTGCCGAGGATCGCGTCCTCGGGCAGTTCGACGCCATCGAGGATGACGTCGGCGGTGAGCTGCCCCTTGTTCCCGAGTTTGCGGTCCGCCCGGCCGACGGTGACGCCGGGGGTGGTGGTGGGGACGATGAACAGGGACAGCCGCTCGCCGGTGCGGGCGAGGATGACGATGACGTCGGCGACCGGGGAGTTGGTGATCCACCGTTTGCGCCCATCCAGACGCCACCCGCCGGGGGTCCTGGTGGCTACGGTCTGCACCGCCTGCGGGGACAGGTCACTGGAGGCGCCGGGCTCACTGGTGGCGAATGCGCCGATGATCTCTCCGCGCACCAGTGGGGTGAGCCAGCGGCCGCGTTGTTCGGGTGAGCCCTGGTTGAGGGCGTTGCCGGAGAGGATGCAGTGCACGTCGAAGATCGCGGCGACGCTGTTGGAGTAATAGGCCAGTTCTTCGACGACCGCCGCGGTCGCCGACGCGGGCCGGGCCAGTCCGGCGCCGTGCACGTCGGCGGGGAACGGGATCTCGAAGATCTTCTGGTTCGCCATGGAGCCGAACACGTCGAAGGGGAACCCGTCGTCGACCTCGTCGCCGGCGGCGATCCGGGCGGCGGCGGGGGCGACGTACTTGGTCGCGAATTCCCGGGCCCGGGTGCGGATCTCGCTCGTTTCGGTACTCGACTGAGTGTCGTGGTACAGCCGGTCGGCCTGACGCGCCGGCGCCTGCGTCGTTGTGGTCTCGTTCGTGAGGGTCATCGAATCACCCGATGGGGAAGCGTCTGTACCTGGATCATGGGTTCAAAACCTTTCAACGAAATATGGCAATACTGCTGATCGGCCGAGCAAGTCGCCCCTGCCGGGAATCCGCCAGTCGTGCTGCCCGTGTAACGGCACCTGGGATAATCCTGTGTGAAGCGCCACACAAGCGCTTGGCTCGGCAGACCAAAGTTATGCACGGCGATTGCGTTCGCCGCCCACCCCTGCTGTGTGTCGGTGGTCATCCGGCGTCTTTACGCCCAGGTCGCAGAGTTGCTCGCGACACGCAGATCGATGCTCGTGGACTTCCGGAATTGGGCAGCGGTGCGCGAAGCCGGCCGTCTGACAGATTGCACCGCTATCCGTCGCACTCGGTGCGTCCAAGTTCCTCGGTGCAATCCCCGATCAAGTGCCGACGGACTCTGCATTGAATTAGTCATAAGCTGGTTTCAACTTTCCATGCCGAACGATTAAGTGCGGGGAGGCCGCCTAAAAGGTGGCCACCCCGCACCCGTCATCCACCGAGCTAGACCCGGGATTCTTCCGCCGGGATCTCCTGCGCCGATGCCGGTGTACTCGCACGGCGCCGCATCAGGGCGACGGCGATGAGCACCACACCGAGTGCCGCGAGGACGATCGGCGTCACCACGCTGAGCAAAAACAGCATTCGGGACTGCGATGCGGCGGCGGATGCGGCATCGGCGACGGACTGCTCGGTCAGTTTCGTGTCCAACGCGAGCACCGGGATCAGGCTCACGTTCTGGCCGTCGACCTCCACGTTCGCGATTACCTGTTGATTCAATGCCCCGTCGATCGGCGTGCCCAGCGTCTGGTCCGCCGACAGCGACACCTTCGACACGGCGGTGTAGTTGAACGGAACCGGATCGGGCACCGTCGCGAGTGCCGGCCCGAGTTTGGCCTGTAGATCGGCGGGCAACAGCGGCGCCAGCCCGGCCAGCTGCGACTTCGGAAGCGCCGGCGGCAAGGCGGCGAGGATCGCCGGATCCTGCAACGACCCCTGCGCCTGCGCCGTGTAGTTCAACACCTCCCGCCCGGACACCGTGCCGGAATCGACATAGGTCAGCGGAACCGTCGTCTTCGTCGCGGAATCGTACAACGAAAATTCCTCAGCAGCATCGGGATACAAGGGAAGACCGATTGTCAGGCCCGCGTGCTGCTCCGCTTCGGTCCCGGACACAGTGCCACCGGCGTCCATCGTCCGCCGATCCAGAACATAGGTGTGGTTGCTCGGTAGCGACACTCCCCCGGGCGCGGACACCGTAATGTCGTCGTGGGCGACCGCGTTGTCACCAGCGGTTTCGGAGACGTAGATGTGCCGGTCCACCGACACCGGCACATCCGAGGCGATCACGTTGCCGAAATCTCCCGCCTGCAACGCAGCCGCATTCAGCAGTGTGCCAGTGCCCTCGTACCGGGCAGTCACATCGACGCTGCCGGGCAACTTGGCCATCGCCGGTACCACAAGGAAACGAATCACGGCGGCAAGGATTAAAAACCCCACCCCCAATATGATCAAGATCTTGGACGAGCGACGTAGAGCCACAAGGGCCTCCTCGGCAATTGATTTCTTGGTCCCAATGCAACCCGAACTGGTGGGCTGGATCACATAGTGCAGCGACTGTGTCACCCGCCACCGCTAGCGGTGTAGGTCCGCAAGCCCGAAACTTGGGCCGAACATAGGGCTGACAGCCAATTGCTACGACCGGCCAGCACGGTTTAGGCGAACCTGTCGTGTCGACCCACAACAGCCCAAGCTCGGTGTCGCATTCATCGAGATCTACGCCGGCCTCGAAGAGCCAAGCTGAACACGACGATAATGTTCTCCACGGTCTGAACCAATGCCTCCGCCCTGGCGGACGTGACTACCGCGCTCGGTGAGGAGGCGTGGCCCTGCACTTCGTCGCCGTGGCCACCAACGCCGTGAAAGTAGCCGAGTTCGGGATCGACCGACAACATGTGAGTCCACGCATGATGGTGCCGTAGTCAGAAGTTCGCCTCGAAGTCGGAGCACATAGCGTCGAGCGACATTGCACCGACCTCTGGGCTGAAACTGGTCAGGTCGGTTGCTTCTCCAATTGAGTGAGGTATTCATCCAAGGTGGTGGAGACGGCAACGTCTGCGTGCAACTGAAGATGTGCCCGAAGATTCCCTGCCAGTCGGGCTACCTCAGGTCCGGCGTCCAGCACCGGTCGTACCAGTCCGAGTTCAGCGCACTGCTCCGCGAGCGGCAACAGCTCTGTCAGCGCGGCATCCTCGTGTCCCAGGGTGGCCAACACTTCCACCTGCAGCAAGGCAGCGTTGAGGGATGCCCGCGCTCGGACCCGTCGATCGATCGACTCGCCGAGGGCGTGTGCCCTTGTGTAGACGGACCCGAGGTCCTGATCGTGTGCGGTCAGTGCTGCCCGGATCGCCGAGTCCTCCTCCATTTCGAAGATGACGACGGCGATTCCGTTGTTCCGGTCGGCCGGTTGTCGGCTCTCGAGGTCGACAGCCGGGGTTCCGGAGGCCGCGTGTCCGATTCCGGCTCGAACTCGCTCATTGGCGATTCGCGCTGCCAACCGGGGCAACACCAGCTGCTGCGCCAGCCGGGCACCCTCATCGAGACGCGCCTTCGCCGCATCCGTCTGCCCGAGCAGAATTTTCAGTCGGGCACCCGTGCCGTAGGTGGCGACCATGAAGTCGACGGTGCCTCCCTCGGCGCCCAGGGTGTGACTGCGGTCGAGGAGTTGGTCCGCCTCGGTGAGGTGACCTTGTTCGTACAGCAGGTCGCCGAGCAGAGCTGCGGTGAGCCGGGCGCCGTAGCCGAGACCCGCTTCGGCGTCGGAGGCCAGTGCCATGGCGTGCCGGAAACTCGCCTCCGCCGCCGGCAGATCGAGTTGTTCCCGGGCGGCGATCCCGGCCATGCAGTATCCGTATATCACGCTGAAGGGCCCGGTGGAACGTTGATGGAAGGGCACCGCCCACTTCTGCCATCGACGGGCGTCGTCGAAATCGAACCGGTAGATGGCGCGGAAGGACGCGACGTCCGCGGCTCCGCACAATATCCATGGTCGCAGTGTGTCCGCCCGAGCCATGCACTGTTCGACGGCCTCGTCGAGCCCGTCGATCTTGTCGTCGAACACGGTGACCGCGGCTCGAATGAAGGTCGCCTCCACGCGCATATCTTCAACCATGCTGTCGGCGCCGCCGCTGGTCAGGGCGGCCTCCGCGACGGAGAGGAGCTGTTCGGCGTCGCGCGGGTGATGCAGCAGCGCGTGCGCCCACGCGAGCGCGATCTGCAGGCGGGCCCGGCCGGCAGTCCCGCTCGCCGGCAGTTTCGCGGCGAGGCCGAGAAGCGTGCCCATCTGCGACTGCTCGAGCAGGTCCATTGCGGCGTTCTCGACGAGCGTGACGGCGTCGTTCTCGGCACCGGCGAAGAGGTAGTGGTCGACCGCCTGGCTGAGAAGGTGCCGGTCCGCGAGCCACTGGCCGGCTCGCCGATGGAGCTCGACGATTCGGTCGGGGTCGTCACGCTCGAGGCGGTGTTGAAGGAACTCGGCGAACAGATGGTGGTAGCGGAACCACTCCCCCTCCTCGTCGAGCCGTCGCAGGAACAGATCGCGTGACTCGATGTCCTCGAGCGCCGCTTGGCCTTCCTGGCCACTGGTGAGCGCGCGTGCCAAACTGCCGCATATCTTTTCGGTGATCGACGTTGCGAGGAGGAGATCGAGGGTGCGTCGATCGAGAGTGCCGAGGACGTTCTCGGCCAGATACTCGCCGATGGCCCGGTTCCCTCCGGACAGATGCTCGATCAGCCTCCGCGGGTTCGGGTGGTCGCGTAATGCCAGCGAGACCAGTTGCAGTGCCGCCGCCCATCCGTCGGTCGACTGTTCGAGCTCGACGATGTCAGGTTCGTCCAGGACGAAGCCGGTGCGGTCGAGCAGCAGCTGCGTCGACTCGAGTATGTCGAAACGCAGTGCTGCGGAATCTATTTCAACAAACTCGTTGTGCACGCTCATTCTGCTCAGCGGGAGGCCGAGGCGGGTTCGGCTGGTGACGATCAGGTGCAGGTGGTGGCAGCCGTGCTCGAGGAGGAACGCCAGTGCCGACCGTGTGTCCTTGTTGCTCACCCGGTGCCAGTCGTCGATAACCAGGGCGACGTGGTGGTCAGAGGAATGAAGCTTGTCGATCAACGAGGTCAGAACGTACCTTTCGCGGCCGGCGCCGTGGAGTTCGAGTTCACGAACCAGCTCTCGGCCGAAGGCTGGTTGTGCGACGGCGATGGATTCGATCAGGTGGGTGAGGAACCAGATGAGGGTGTTGTCGTCGTTGTCGATGGTCAGCCACGCAGTGGCCACCTCTTCCTCGCGCAGGGCCGCGAGGCGTTGGGCGGCGAGGGTGCTTTTGCCGAATCCCGCGGGTGCGTGAATCAGCACCAGGCGCCGGCGACCGCTGCGGCGCAGGCGTTCGAGCAGGTGCGTGCGCGCCACCGCCGTACCCGGTGTGACCGGTGGGCGGTACTTGGTGGACGCACTCGGTGGGGCGGGGTGATCGAGCCGGGTCCCGTTGCCGCGTCGGTATCGAAGATATTCCGACACGCCGACCTTGACCTCGTCCGTGGGTCGGAAGGGGCGGTCGTCGTCACCGACGATCGGGAGTGGGATGTCCGCCAGTGCGAGACCGATGTGTTCGCCCGCCCGTCGCAGCGCGGCGCCCAGGTCTGCAGCCGTGGTGGGGCGCTCCGCTGGGTCCCGGGCCATGGCCGACTCGATCACCTCGCACACCGCCTCCGGAACTTTCACGTCTCGTAGATCGGGCAGCGGCTCCGTGCCGATGCGCATCAGCTGGGCGAAGACCTGCTCCCCCTGGCGACGGGCAAACGCCGGTCGGCCCGCCAGTGCGGTGAACAGTGTCGCCCCGAGGCCGTAGACATCCGTGACCACCGACGCGTCGGCGCCGCTGAGCAGTTCCGGGGCGGTGTACGCGGGGGACCCGGCCACCAGACCCCGGGTGGTCTCCTCGCCTCCGGTGATACGGGCGATGCCGAAGTCGGTCAACTGCGGCTCGCCGTACTCGGTCAACAGGATGTTGCCCGGTTTGATGTCGCGATGCAGCACTCCCGCGCGGTGCGCGGTCTCCAGAGCACCGGCGAGTTTGACACCGACGGCCAGTGCCTCGGCGGCCGTCAAGGCACCGTGGTTGGTGATCCAGGAGTCGAGGGAATCGCGGCGATGAAACGGCATCACAATATAGGGGCGACCGGTGTAGGTGATTCCCGCTTGCAGCACATGGACGATGTTCGGGTGCCCGGACAACCGCCCCATCGCCTGCTGCTCGCGCAAAAAACGCGCACGATCCATGTGATCCGGATCCGGACTCAGAACTTTGACGGCAACTACCCGGTCGAGCGTCGGCTGCCGGCATCGGTACACGATGCCGAAACCGCCGCGGCCAGCGATGCACGCGTCCTCGAAACCTTCAGCCGCCAACTCCGCGACAACGTCGGCATCGACCTGTCGTTGCGTGTTGCCTGTGGTGTCGTCCGTCATGGGCAAGCCTCACAGCGCCGTGACCGGTTCGCCGATACGCCGCGCCCGCACCATGCGCCATTTGCCCATCGGATCTCCTCGAGATGTGACTGTCTCATTCTAGATTCAGGCAGCCGTATAGTCGCCGGGAAGCACGTGTCGACGTCGGAATCCGGAGACTGGGGCGTTGGGCAGAGCCGACATCCGGGCTGCACATCTCTGATCAGGGCGTTCAGGCGTCCGACCGCATCCCCGATTCGCGATCCCGACCTGGGGCCCATGTCGCTTGTCGACGAAACGTGGTCAGGACGATCCCTCGCCATCGTCGAATGGTCAGCGAAGGCCCTCCGTCCGCGGGAGTGCGTGGTGCGGTTGGGGGTACTCGCGCTGGTGCACCATGTGCTGGCCCTGCGAGTCGGCAGAGAAGCCTGTTCCGCTCACAGTGATCCAGCGTTGCTGGATTCGGGCGAGCGCGATCTGCCGTACGAGGTGCTGGATGAATGCCGAAGACCGGCTGTATGTGAGCGGGCCCGCGAGGGCGGTGACGGCGTGGATGGCCAGTAGGAGCACGCGGAGGTTCCTCACTATCGGATGCCGTACGCAGGAGGGCGGATACGTCCCTGCGCTTGATGCGTTCGGGGGTGTGGTTCAGGCCGGTGTACCGGTGGGATGTTCGCCGTCGCTGTCGAGCGCCGCACGCAGCGCGTCCCGCGAGTCGATGTCGAGTTTCCGGTAGATGTTGCGCCGGTGCCATTCGACAGTGCTCATCGTCAGGTAGAGCGTTTCGGCGATGCTCCGAGTGGTCAGTCCGTCCGCGAACAGTGCGGCGATACGTTGCTCGCTGGGCGTGAGGGCATTGAGACCGTGGATGACCTGTCGGCGGGGTCGTGCGCCACTGACGAGCAGTTCCTGATGGGCCTGTCGTTCGACTGCCGTCGCCCCGGAGCGGTGGGCGAGATCGAGTGCCTCGCGCAACGTCTCGCGAGACCGAACTTTCTTCCCGATCCGGCGTTGCGCGGATCCCAATTCGATGAGGGTGCGGGCGAGCTCGAGCGGCGAGCTTTCGGCGGATTCGAGGACGGTGACCGACTCTTCGAGTAGGGCGATCTCGGGGTTGGGTGAGGCCACCAATGCTCGCTCACGCAGGGCCGAGCCCAGGGTGGAGCAGAGACCGAACTGGCGTGCGAGCTCGATGTCGCGGTCGATCAGCTCGATGGCGGCTTCGGTTCTCCCGGCCGCGTGCAGGGCGCGGCCGGCGAGGGAGCGCCAGGGGGCGAGCATGTAGCCGGGGTTGTGGAAGCGGTTGTTCTCGAGGAGCTTCCCGACGCGCAGGAAGTCATCGGATGCGCCGTGGAAGTCACTCTGCAGGAGGCGCAACCGGCCACGCGCCATGTAGAACCAGACATTCAGCGTGCGTGTTTCACGGCTACGCAGTTGCGCCTCGGCGTCGTGGAGGACTTCGGCTGCCTGGTCGAGTTCGCCGCGGTCGATCAGGCAGTAGGCCAGAATTCCCTGCGGGGCGGGGACGGTCGAGTTCCATCCGCGTTTCATTCCGATGATCGCTGCCTGGGCATCGACCATTGCCTCGCTGACACGGCCGAGGGAGTACATCGCCATGGAACGGGCGAGGGAGATTTCGGCGAAGATCAGCGAGTCACCCCGCATCCGGGCGTCCGTGAGGACGCTGTCGGCGACTTCGGCGGCGTCGTGGGCGCGGCCGCACCAGGTCAGGGCGAGGATGGCGTGGCTGATGGTCATGCCGTCGGAGGTTTCGCGCCAGAGCTTCACGCTGTCGCCGAGTGCCTGGAGAACCAATTCCGCGTGGTCGGCGGAGCGGGGTTCGGACATGGCGCGGAAGACTGCCAGGTGCAGGATCAGGAGTCGCTCGGCTGAGGTGAGGTCGGATTGTTTCGGGAAGGTCGTGGCCAGTGCGCTGACCCGTTGGTGGGCCTCGTGGGGGCGGTCGACCAGGTACGCCGCCGACGCCATGTAGCCGGCCTCGAATCGCAGCGCGAGGTCGCGGTCGGTGTGGGTGAAGGTGTCGGCTCCCTTGCGGAAGACGGTCAGGGCCTCCGCGGGGCGCCCGTATCGGAACAGGGTCTGGCCGAGTGCGTACATCGCTCGGGCCTGCTCGTCGGGTTCGTCGATCAGTTCGAGTGCGGACTCGAGGTGGACCAGGGAGTTGGTCTCCCCGGCAGCGGCTTCCATGATGCCGAGATCGATGAGCAGGTTCGCGTGCTGGCGCGGATCCTCATGCTGCATCGTCAAGGCCCGACGGAGGTATCCGGCCGCGGCGCTCGGGGCGCCCTTGCGTGCGGCGCTTTTCGCCGCCGAGTGCAGGGCTGTTCGTGCCCACTCGGAGTCGGTGGGCGCTCCTCGCATCAGGTGCACGGCAACTCCGTCCATGTCCGCCTCGGACGCCCTCAGCAGTTTCGCGGCTTCGAGGTGGCAGCGGGCGCGGTCGTTGGAGGGAAATTTGCGGTAGACCGCGGCACGAATCATGGGGTGGTAGAACGACAGGTTCGCCGCGCCGGCGAAGATCTGTGCGGCGGCGAGCCGTTCGGCGGCGACGGTGGCAGCGGCGAAGTCGAGCCCACTCAGCTCCGCCGCCGTCACCAGCGATGTCGAGGTACCCAGGACCGCAACGGCGCGTGCCAGTGCGAGCGCGTCGTCGCCGAGTCGGGCGATGCGGAGCATGACACTGCGGGTGACGGATTCGGGTGCGGTGTCCGGGACGGCGCCGTAGGGGTTGGCGGCGCCGACAGCCGAGCGGGAGTCCATCGCTGTGGCCAGTTCGCGAAGCAGGAAAGGGTTCCCGCGGGTCGCGGCCCAACTTTCGTCGATCAGAGCGTCGTTGTCGTCGGCGTCGGGAAGCAGTGTGTGCAGCAACTCCTTGACCGCGTCGCGGCTCAGTTCCGCAGGTTGCAGGGTGTGAGAAGCCTGCAGGGCGATGCGAGCGACGAGTTCGTTCTCGGCGGCCGGATCTCCGGTGCGCACCGCACCGACGATGATGACCGGAAGGTCGCCGAGTCGCTGGGCGAGGTAGAGCAGGAATCGCAACGACAGCTCGTCACCCCACTGCAGGTCGTCGGCGATCAGGACGAGGGGCCGCTCCTCGGCGAGATTGGCGATGAGCCAGTAGAGGCTGTGCAGCAGCACGAACTCGTCGGTGAGGGCGGTGGCGGTCTCATGCAAGGGTCGTCGGAGCATCGGCTCCACCAGGGCCGCGTGTCCGCGGAATACCGCTTCGAGTTCTACCTGCGAAGCCCGGGCGATCCGGGTTTCCAGCAGGCGCAGGGCGAGCCCGAGCGGGAATTCCTGCTCGAGCTCGCCCCCGCAGGTGGTCAACACTTCTGCGCCGAAGTCCTCGCCGATTGCCTGCGCTGCGGCCAGCAACCGTGATTTGCCGATTCCGCTGGGTCCTTCGATGAGCAGCATCTGGCCGTCACCGCGCGTTCCGCTGCGGACTGCGCGGGTGATCGCCTCGACCTCTCTGCCGCGTTCGAGGAGCGGGGCAGGGTTGTCGGTCGACTGCTCGGGGGTTGGCATATCCACCTTCTCCGCGAACGATGCGGCTCCCTGCTCGGGTTGGACCTCCCGCGCGGCGTCTTCCAAGACACCGGGCAGGTCGGTTGTCTCACCTTGTGTATACAACATTGTTGTCCGTCTATCGATCGATCGCGACAGACTCTTCTCCGGTGTGCGTCTCACGGGTCGGGGTGGCCGCCTGCGCTGGCGGGTGACGGCGCACGAACGCCACTACGAGTGCGATCACCCCGAGCAGGAGCAGCACGATCGGGGCCACGGTACCGAGCACGGTCAGTGCGGTGCTGATGCTCGCGGCCGTGTCGGCGGCTGCTTGCTGGCTCTCGGGTGTGACGGTGGCGTCCACGGCGAGTACCGGGGTGACGTCGGTGACGCTGCCGTTTGCCGAGACTCCCGCGGTGACCTGCTGCTGCAACCGGGCGTCGAGGACGACGCCGCTGGTGTTGTCGACGTAGAAGGTCAGCGTGGTGTCGGCGGTGTATGCCAGCGGCACCGGATCGGGCAGAGTCGGGACGAGGGGTCCGACGGCGGCCATCACGTCGGCGGGCAATGCCGGTGCGAGACTGGCCAGCAGGTTCTTCGGCCGCGCCGGTGGCAGGGTGGCCAGGGTTGCGTCGTCCTTCAGTGTTCCGGACACGGTGGTCGTGTAGACGCGTACCTCTCGGCCTTGCCGGGTGTCCTGGCCGGTATAGGTGATCGGTGCGCTGGTACGCGACTGCGGGTCCCAATAGGTGTAGCGGTCCTCCGGTGCCGGATGGACGGGGAAGGCGACGGTCAGCCCGGATGCCTGCTCCACCGCGGGTGCGCCGTCGGGGCCGCTGACGGCCTCGAGGCTGGTGCGGTCGACGGCGTAGGTGTGGGTGCTGGGCAGAACGGCCGGACCGGCCTGGATGGTCGCCTCGTCGGCGACGACGGCGGTGCTGCCACTGGTGTCGAGGACGTGGACCCGTCGGTCGATCGTGACCGGAATATCCTTGGCGATGGCGTTCGCGACGTCGCCGGTCTGCAGGGCATCCGCGTTGAGCAGTGTCGCGGTGCCGGTGTAGGTGACGGTGACATCGGTGTCCGACGGCAACTGGGCCATGTACGGAGTGACGACGAAGCGGGTGAGTGCGGCCAGTGCGATCAGCACGAGGCCGATCACCCCCCACACGGCAGATGAGCGTCGCATTTTCACAAAGGTCTCCAGTTCGGGCTGGGGCGAGGTCCTCGCCTCACCGGTGGCCGGCCACACCGCGGCGCGCCGAGAGGCGATTCGGTGGCGGCCGGCCTTCAGATGCCTGCACACAGAAGCTGGTTGAGCTGCGTTGCGGGCGAGAGTGGGGCGCTCACGCAGGTGGGATCCTCCGATTGATCCAGACCCCACCTGCGCGGTCCCGGCGGGCGCGTTGTGCGCCGGTCACAGATACCTATGACAGTCGTCAGCGCATTGCTGACCGCGACGCGCGTCTCGGTTCGAGCTCGGGTGGCACGATCACGTGCCGGTGGCGACGCAGCAGACCGACCCGGTCTGCTGCGTCGCAGCCACGAGGACATGCTGCGGTCTACACGGCCAGTGCCGGTTCCTCCTTGGACAGGTCGCGGCGGCGGCTGTCCTTCTTGTAGGGGGCCGGTGCGACCGTGGCCCGAATTTCGGTCTGCGGCGTGCCGGGCTTGCCCCACAACACGGTGACCTCGGTGCCGGGTTCGGCGTACTCGGTGTCGATGAAACTCAGCGCGAGGGTCTTGCGGAACCACCGGCTGTAGCCGGGGTGCGTCGCGTGGCCGATCTTCTTGCCGTCCTTGAGGATCCAGTCGACCCAGTTGCACACCAACTGCACCTCGGGGAGGTCGAACTGCTGGTAGACAGGACCGTCGGCGTAGAGCGAGGCGTGAATGCGCTTGACGTCCTCGCTGTTGAATTCGAGGGTGACGACCTGGCGGCGCGGGTGGGCGGCTTCCTTCTCGAGTGCCTCGCGGCCCGGGAAGTCGTGATCGAACGCGATGTTGCGGCCCCAGCCCATTTCGATCGGGCTGCGGTAGAGCTCCTTGAGGTCGTCACCGTCCCAGCTGCCGTCGAAGGAGGTCGAGAAGTTATGGCGCAGTGGACCGTTGAACGGTGATTCCACCCATTCCGGGGGGAGGTTCTCGTCCATGAACTTGTGGTAGTCGGCCTTGCTCTCGTCGGAGAGGGCGTTGAAGAAGTGCATTGCCCCGGTCGGGTAACAGGCCTCGAGGTGGTTGATCATGAAGGTGCGGGTACCGAGCCGGCGGATGCCGAAGTCCTTGCCGGCCTCGAGGATGGCTTCGAGGACCTTTCCGTGGTTCTCGATGGGCCCCTGAATCTCGAAGCCGATCTCACCGGCCATGCCCTGACGAAGGAAGGTCACGTCGATGTCGTTGATGACACCCTGACGGGTGTTCATGAACTTCACATCACGAAGCCCGGTCTCGGTGAGCTTTTCGATCACGGCCAGGGCCTTGGGCCCGGAGACCTGGAACTTGTGCGTGAGCGGGAACGAGACCTCGACGTCGTAGCCGCCCTTGCGGGCGTTGTACAGCGACCACTGTGGGGTGCCGACCTGATATTCGAAGTCGTCCTCGGCGTGCCGGAGCAAGATGCCCTCGGAGATGACCTTGCCGTCGTCGTTGCACTGGATGACGTGCTTGGCCTTACCGACCGGGAAGTTGACGAAATCGTTGACCGACAGGTCACGGAAGAGCTTGAGCGCGTCGGGTCCCTTGAAGCGGATCTGCGGGACGAAAGACCAGTCACCGACATAGCAATCGGTGTGCCACGACAGCTGCTCGTCCATCCATCCCGAGTGTTCGGGCGGCCCCATGACCGGAAAATATCCGACGGGCGCGATTCCCGTGAAGGCGCGGAAGGGTGCTGGGTCCGTCATTTGAGTTTCCTCCTGAAGATTGTGACCGCGACCACATCGGGCGGCCTTCGTCAGCGTATGTCGCACCACACCCAGTTTCGGCCCTCCGAACCCCCGGGGGTTTTGATCCCATGGGGTCCCCTGACCACCCCCGGGGGGGAGGGTCCCCTGCGGTGTTTGGGCAGGTGGAAGGGCCGTGCGGGTGTGTTTCCTGCACGGGGTTTGCGGTGGTGGGGGTGGGGTGGGTCAGGGCCGCGGGGTGAGTGCGGGGGCCCGGGTGGGGGTGAGGTCGATGATGCTGCGGGCCTTGTCGAGGCATTCCTGCCATTCCGCGGCGGGGTCGGAGTCGATGGTGATGCCGCCGCCGACGCCGAGGACGGCGCCGCCGGTGGGGGTGAACTCGACGGTGCGGATGGCGACGTTGAGTTCGAGGCCGGCCAGCGGGCTGCTCATCCCGACGGTGCCGCAGTACACCCCCCGAGGTTGTGGTTCCCAGCCGGAGATCAGTTGCCGGGCCCGTGTTTTCGGGCATCCGGTCACCGATGCGGGCGGGAAACTCGCCTCGAACAACTCGGCCGAGGTCGTGGCCGAAGGTATCTGTGCTTGCACGGTGGACACCAGATGCCACACCCCGGGGGCGGGGCGCACGCGCAGCAGGTCGGTGACGGTGACGGTGCCGGTGACGGCGAGGCGGCCGAGGTCGTTGCGGACCAGGTCGACGATCATCACGTTCTCGGCGACGTCCTTGGCCGAAACCCGCAGGGCGGCGGGATCGGCGGTGAGCGGCAGGGTCCCCTTGATGGGGCTGGAGGTGACGGTGGTGCCGTGGCGGGCCAGGTAGAGCTCGGGGGACAGGGAGGCGACCGCCCCCCAGTCGCCCTGCAGGTAGGCCGCCCGGGTGGGGTGGGTCTGGTCGATGCCGTCGGCGAAGAAGTCCGCGGGCCGGCCGGTGAGCTGCCCGGTGAACTGGGTGCAGATGCAGCTCTGGTACACCTCGCCGGCGCGGATCGCGTCCTTGCAGGCCTCGACGTTGTGGTGGTGGGAGGCGCGGTCCGGCGGTGTCCACCGCATCGACCAGTGCCCGGGTTCGGTGTGCGGATCGAGGGCGGCGGCGGCCACATCCGGTGGGCAGGGGGTGTCGGTGAGGGTTTCGTACCACCAGCATCCGTCGGTGTCGAGGCGCAGCACCGAGTCGGTCCAGCCGCCGGCGGCCGCGGGGAGCCGGCCCACCCCGTCCGGGTATCCCAGGTAGCCGATCCATCCGCCGCCGATCAGCGGGTCACCGGGAGCGGGCGGGCGGTCCGGGTGCCCGGAGGCGAACGCGGCCCGGGGTGCGACCGGCTGGGTGTGCAGGTGCGGGGCGATCACCGCGGCCGCGCCGAACCAGTGGCCGACCAGCGCGGCCGGGGCGGGCAGCAGCATCTGCCGGGCCCGGGTGTGCAGCGCCCGGAGCACCTCGGCGGGCCGGCCACCGGGCCCTAGACGTTGCAGGCGCACGGTCGGACACCCGGATCCCTCACGGGAGCAACCGGTTCCAGCACGTCGTCGGCAGCAGCGGGCCGGCCGGTCATCGGGTCGCACCCTGCCACGCCGCCACAACAGCCACAGCCCGGCGGGTGGATTTCACGTTATGGACCCGCACACAGTAGGCGCCGGCTGCGGCGGCGAGCGTGGAGACCGCGCAGGTGAGGTCGTCGCGGTCGGCAGGCGGGGGGATGGTGGCTTCGACGTCGGTCATCAGCGCCCCGAGGAAGGACTTGCGGGAGGCGCCGACCAGTACCGGCCGGCCCAGCTCACGGATCCGGTCGAGGTGAGCGAGCAGCGCCCAGTTGTGGGCGCCGGTCTTGGCGAATCCGAGTCCGGGGTCGAGAACGATGTGGTCCTCGCGGATCCCGGCACCGATCAGGGCGTCGAGGCGGTCGGCGAGTTCGGTGACGACATCGGTGACGACATCGTCGTAGACGGCGCGCTCGGCCATCGTGGTGCTGTGTCCGCGCCAGTGCATGGCGATGAACGGCACATTCAGGTCCGCGACGGTCGCGGCCATCGCCGGGTCGGCCAGTGCGCCGCTGACGTCGTTGACCATCGATGCCCCGGCCGCGACCGCGGCGGCCGCGACCTCCGCGCGCATGGTGTCCACACTGACCAGGACACCGGCCGCGCTCAGTGCCCGGACGACCGGAAGCACCCGCCGCAGCTCCTCGGCGACCGGAACCCGCTGTGCCTGCGGCCGGGTGGACTCGCCGCCGACGTCGACGATGTCCGCGCCCTCGGCTACCAACGCCAGCCCTCGGGTGATCGCGGAATCGGCGGCGGCGCACAGCCCCCCGTCGGAGAACGAATCCGGGGTGACGTTGACGATGCCCATTACCAGGCACCGCGCCGGCGCGGGCAGCCGCGACAATCGGACCTCGGATCGGGGTACCGCATCGGTGATGTGGTCGCGTTCGGTCGGGCGCGGCGGGTGAGACATGATGTGGTGCATTGCTGCCTTCCTGCCGGCCCGTCCCCCATCTCCTGGCGGGCGGCGGCAGCGAAGCGCTGTACCCCTGCACCGAGCGGACCGGATATCTGCGGTGAACGTTAGCGACCGAGAGGCCGGACACGGCAGGCTCGGGGGTATTCCCACCCCGGTGGGGCACAAATCCCATGGGAATCACCGGGCGAAATCGACCCTGCCCCGCCCATACGCTAGGTGCTGTCTCGAGTCGGACCCCATCTGCGGTCCCATCGCCTCGGACCTCACGACCCCCGCTTTCATCCCGCTCAGGAGGGCATTATGACTGCCACACCGTCGACGTTGGCACCCACAACAGTGGACTTCGCTCCACCGCGCGCCGCTGGGGCTCAGGGCAAGTCCGGCGGGGGCGAGCTGACCGATCTGGGGCGTCTGATCCTGCACTGCGCCGATCAGCCCGGCATCGTCGCCGCGATCTCTCGGTTCCTCGCCGATCACGACGCGAACATCATCGAGTCCGATCAGTCGACGAGCGACCCGGAAGGTGGGCACTTCTTCCTGCGGATGGTGTTCCACAAACGTGACCTCCAGGCACACCTCGAACAGATGGAGGCGACGTTCGAGGCCTCGATCACCGATCAGTTCGACGTCACGGACTGGTCGATAACCAGTGCTTCGGCACCGAAACGGGTCGCGGTGATGGTCTCGAAGTACGACCACTGTCTGTTGGATCTGCTCTGGCGCGCCCGTCGCGGCGAGCTGCCCGTCCAGATCGGCCTGGTCGTCTCCAACCACGCCGATCTCGCGGCGGAGGTCCGCTCCTTCGGTGTGCCGTTCGTGCACATCCCGGTGACCCGCGATACCAAGGCCGAGGCCGAGGCCAAGCAGCTCGAGTTGCTGCGCGGCAACTTCGATCTGGTCGTGCTCGCCCGCTACATGCAGATCATCACCAACGACTTCCTCGAGAAGGTCGGGTGCCCGATCATCAATATCCATCATTCCTTCCTGCCCGCCTTCATCGGCGCCGGCCCGTACCAGAAGGCCAAGGATCGGGGGGTCAAGCTCGTGGGCGCCACCGCGCACTACGTCACCGAGGACCTCGACGAGGGCCCGATCATCGAGCAGGACGTGGTCCGGGTCAGCCACCGGGACGACGTGGCGACCCTGGAGCGGCGCGGCGCCGACGTCGAACGGTCGGTGCTGCATCGAGCCGTGCTGTGGCACTGCGAGGACCGCGTGCTGCGTCAGGACAACACCACGGTGGTGTTCGCCTGATGAGCGCCACCATCATCGACGGCAAGGCCGTCGCCCAGACGTTGCGGCGCCGAGTCGCCCAAGAGGTCGCCGCGCTCGACCGCCGTCCCGGGCTCGCGACGATCCTCGTCGGAGAGGACCCGGCGTCGGCGATCTACGTGTCGAACAAACGCAAGCTCTGCGTGGAGGCCGGGATGCGGGATCGGCATCGGCTTCTGCCCGCGCAGGTGTCGCAGGCAGAGGTCGAGGACGTCATCGACGAACTCAACCTCGATCCCGAAGTGGACGGCATTCTTCTGCAGCTACCGTTGCCCAAACATCTCGATGCCCCGTCGCTGATCGAGCGGATCGATCCGGACAAGGATGTCGACGGGCTCACCGAGACCAATGCCGGACGTCTGGCGCTGGGCAGACCGGGTCTGCGTCCGTGCACCCCGTCGGGTGTGATCCAGCTGCTCGACTCGGCCGGCATCCACCTCGAGGGAGCGCACGCGGTCGTGGTGGGCCGCTCCGATCTGGTGGGGCGTCCGCAGGCCCAGCTGCTGCTGGCCCGCGATGCGACGGTCACCGTCTGCCACCGGCATACACGGGATCTGGCCAGTCATACGCGCGACGCCGACATCGTCGTCGCGGCGGCCGGGGTACCGAAACTCATCGGTGCCGAGCACATCAAACCGGGCGCGACGGTGATCGATGTCGGAATCCACCGCACCGAGGGCGGCCTGTGCGGCGATGTCGACTTCGATGCCGTGGCCGGTATCGCCGGTCACATCACCCCGGTCCCCGGTGGGGTGGGCCCGATGACCATCGCGACGTTGCTGCGCAACACGTTGACCGCGGCCAATCTGCACAACAGTTCGCACCGGGAGACCCGTACCAATGGGTCCGGGCCCGCGCGCGATGGCGTGGCAGTCACGGCTGGACAACCGTAGCGAGCCGGGCGATGTTCATGCCCACCGTGCGCCCACGAAGTGCTGCGGCGTCTGACTCCGCACCGGGGTCAGACGCCGGGCGCGGCCTGGGCGGGGGCTGGGCGGGCGCGACCGCTGGCCGCCTGCACGATGGGAGCGATCATCTTGTGGCTGTAGACGACGTGCTCGACGACGGCGTCGCGGACGGTGTTGGGATCCCCGCCGCGGGCTGCGTCGACCAGGACCTGGTGGGAGGCAATGATCCTGTCCGCCACCTCCGGGTCCGGGTGCGCCCCGACGTACAGCTGGATGTAGCGCTCGGATGCCACCCACAGTTGGTCGAGCAGTCGGCGATCCCAGTCGGTCGCACTGGGGAGCATCAGCAGGTGGAATCTGGCGTGCACGGAGTAGACGTCGAAGGCGTTGCCCCGGGTGATGATGCGTTCGAGTTCGCCGAGGGTCTCGTCGAGCAGTCTGAGCCGATCCGGAGTCATGAGTTCGGCCGAACGTTCGGCGATCTGCCCTTCCAGCAGGCCGCGCAGCCGGTAGACGTCGTCGAAGTCGTCGGTGTTGATGGGGGCGATCTGCGGTCGCCGACCTCGCCGGAACTGCACCAGTCCGCGGCCCTCGAGGCGGCGCAGGGCTTCGCGGATCGGGACATTGCTGACGTCGAGGATCGCACTGAGTTCCTGGATGGCCACCGGTTGTCCAGGCTTGAGTTCGTTGGCGAGGATCATGTTCAGAATATGCGCGGCGACCTGGTCCACGACGGATCTCGGCCCGGTGCCGGAGCCGTCACGCGTGGCCCCCTCGATGTCTTCCATTAGCAGGATCCTATCGTTCCGGTTCACACGAAACCTTCGTGTGTTCCCGCGTTCCTGCCAGGCTAACCGGCAGGTCGGCGATCGACGCGCAGTGCCGGGCCACCTGATGGTGGCCCGGCACTGCGACTGTGTGTGCTATCCGGGGTGCGCCCGCATAGCGGTGGGCACCTCGGGCGGTGCGGCGCGTCGGTGTTGCAGGAACTGCGCCGCCTGCGCCTGCAATCGTGGCGAGTGGGGTGTCGAGACGTGATCGACTCCGTCGAGAACGAGGCCGGTCAGGTGCGGGATCGCCGCGCTGACCTGATCCGCCGCGCCGGCGATGACGTCGAGGTCGCCGACCGCCAGCAGGATCTCGGCACCGATCGCATGCAGTTGGTCTGCGGTGAGCAGGGACGGGGGGCGCTGGATGGCGGCCGCGAGGGCCTGTGGGTCGTTGCCGGAGGCGAGCGCCTCGGCGAGTACCGGGCGCAGCGCGGCCGCGGTGTCGTCGGTGATTCCTGCGTGCAGGGACTGCGCCACCGCTGCGCCGTTTTCCGGGCGCAGCAGATTGTCCCCGACGCCGGCGATGACCAATCGCCGGAACCGCTGGGGCTGTGCACAGGCGAGCTGGAGCAGAAGTTTGCCGCCGAGCGAGAACCCGACACCGTCGACGACGGTATCGGCGGGCAGATGGGCGGCGAGCTCGTCGGCCATGTGCGCGTACTCGGCGCTCTCGTGCGGGGCACGGGAGGTCCCGTGCCCGAGCAGGTCCACGCGAATGATCCGGCGGCCGTCCTGTTCGAGGTTCCGTTCGAGGTCGGAGCCGCCCCAGGTTCGCTCGTAGGTGCTGCCCCACCCGTGTACCAGGACGACGGGTGGGGCGCAGGTGTGGCCGGTGGACTCGTTCATTCACTTCCTCCCGAGGAGGACCGAGTCATTGTCCTGCGCGACGAAGACCGCTTCCAGGACGCGGCGGCGGATCAGCCAGTCGCCGCCGGTCCGGACGAAGTCGTCGACGACGTCGCAGATCGCCGACGGCGAATCCAACTCCAGGGGCGCAATCCCGTTTCGGGCGAAGAGGGTCAGGGCGTATGTGGCGGTGACCCGGGCGTCGTCGTGATGGTCGGTGACGAGATTGGACACGAGGTGACGCGACAGCCGCGGCCCGTGGGCCTGGCGTGCCGCGTACCCGCGTACGATCTCGTCCCGGCCGGTCATCGTCAGCGCCGGCATCACACACACCCCGTCTTCGGTGTACAGCAGTTCGCTTCCGATCCCAGCGGTCCGGTCGACGTTCCACCAGCTGCGGTATACCGCCTGCGCGATCTCGGTGTGGCGGTTGGACTCGGCGGCGGCCGGGCCGTGCGGGGGGTCCGAAGACATGCGCTTCTCCTGAGGGAAGGTGAGGGGACGGGGTCAGGAACCGATCGTCATGAACGACTCGGGCATGTTGTACGCCCACCCGTTCATGATCTCCGGGAACTTCTCGGGGCTGGTCTCGCCGATGTAGCCCGGGTCGTCGTCCTCGAATTCGTTCATGCCGCAGCTGAATTCGTTGCGGTTTCCGGTCGGGTCGAAGGCGTAGGCGAAGTTGTTGGTGCCGAAGCCCTGGGTGTCGCGTGGGATACCGCCCATGTGCCGGCCGGGTCCGAACTCCCACCGGTTGCCCGTCTCGGTGAGCCGGTCGCTGAGGCGGAAGTAGTGGTTGCCGTCCTGGACGGCGAACGCGACGTGGTGCAGGCGGTCCGAGGGACGCTGCGCCTGCATGTAGGCCAGGTCGTGGTCGAGCTTGGAGGCGCGCAGCCAGGAGGCCGCCCACTTGCCGGCGATGGTCAGTGCGAGGGACTGCTTGAAGCCCAGGACCATCTTCATGAACTCGGAGAACTCCTGCGGATCCCCTTCTCCGAGAAGGTTGATGTGGTCGATGTCGGTGGGAATGAAGGAGCCGTCCGACTGGAAGTTCGTCACCCCGGCCCGCCGGTCGCCGTAGCCGACGGCGAATTCCATCCGGTGGCCGCTGGGCAGGTCGAAGCCGAGGATGTCGCTGTGGCCGGGGCGGTCGGCTTCCTTGTACCGCTTGTAGGCCACCCCGTTCTTGTCCAGCCGCGAGATGATTTCGTCGAGGTCGTCGGCGTGGTCGACGCCGAACGCGAAGCTGTCGATGCTCTGCCCGCCGTCGATGAGCGTGAGGTCGGCGGCGGTGCCCGAACAGGCCAGCAACGCGCGATCGGCGTTGCGGTCCAGCACGGTCAGACCGAGGACACCCTCGTACCACTCCAGCGCCTGACCCAGGTCCTTGACCCGCACGGCCGCGTGGTCGATCCGGTTGATTGCCATTTGTTACTCCTCGGAAGTTCGTTGACACGTTGTGAGCACGATCACCTATACTCAACACACGAATCGTATACACACTTTGGTAGGGCTGTAAAGGAGCGATCCGAACTCGGATCGGAACAAGCCCTCAGTGGTTTCGCGGTACCGACATTGGAGGTAAGAGATGTACGCGGCAGATGACGTGCGGTCGAAGCTCGCGGGCGGCAAGCCGCAATCGCAGGGCCCGCCGGCTACCGGTATCCGAGCGGCGCAGTACCTCGAGTTTCGGGATTCCGAACCGGACGAGATCACCATGAAGGGCTCCAAGACCTGGGTCTTTCGCAGTCAGAACCTGGCCGTTCTGTGGACCGACGCCGTCGCCGGCGACGAATTTCCGCGCGAGCAGGACGACGAGTACGTCGCCCTGCTCTACTCCGGCAGCGCCCAGATTCGGGTCGCCGCCGGCCACGACAGTGCCGAGGTCACCGAAGACGCCCTGGTGGTGATTCCGCCCGGTGCGAGCAGCATCGAAGCGCTGACCGACGGGCCGGTCATCCGGTTGATCACCACGCAGAACGACGTCGCGGCCACCGCCCAGAACGCCGCCGCCTACACCGAACGGGACCCGCAGGTCGCTCCCTGGCAGCCGTGGCCCGACCCCGTCGACGGCTTCCGGCTGCGGGTCTACCCGCTCGCCCAGACGCCCATCGCCGAGGGCAGGTTCGGACGGATCTTCCGCACCACCAACATCATGGTGAACTTCCTCGCCGAGGAATCCGCGCCCCGGCCGCCGGCCAAGCTCTCGCCCCACCACCACGACGACTTCGAGCAGATGTCGCTCGCCGTCACCGGTGCTTACGTCCACCACATCCGCTACCCGTGGGGACCGGACTCGACCGAGTGGAAACCCGACGAACACACCCCGGTCGGTTCCCCCTCGGTGGCGATCATTCCCCCGCCCACCGTGCACACCAGCCAAGGGGTGGGCCCCGCCCAACAGCTGATCGACATCTTCTCCCCACCTCGCCAGGACTTCTCCGATGCTGGTTGGGTTCTCAACGCAAAGGACTACCCGACCCGATGATCACGACCCACACCACCTGCGGTTTCCGTGCAGCCCTCGAACGAGACAACCATCTCCCGCTCGGCACCTGGATCAAGCTTCCCGCCCTCGAAAGCGTCGAACTCGTCGCCGGCGCCGGATTCGATTTCGTGGTGATCGATCTCGAACACAGCCCCGTGGACATCGGAACGGTGTACGCGCTCATCGGGATCGCCAAAACCTCCGGTCTGTCCCCGATCGTGCGGATACCCGCCACCGACACCGGGCTCATCCAACGGGTGCTCGACAGCGGCGCGGACGGACTAATGTTCCCGCACATCGACTCCGCCGACGAGGCACGCAGCGCCGTCCGAGCCATGCGGTTCCCACCACAGGGAACCCGCGGAGTCGGGAACACCAGCCGCGCCGGCCACTGGGGGGCTCTGGACCGGGAGGAGTACCTCCGGTTCGGTAACGAGGAAGTGGTGTGCATCGCCCAGATCGAAAGCGCGGCAGCAGCACTCGTCGCGGGTGACATCGCCGCCGTCGACGGGGTCGACGCCGTCCTCATCGGTGCAGCCGACCTCGCCGTGAGCGAAGGGCAAGCCGAAACCGATGCCCGGATCGTCGAATTGATCGCCAAGGCCATCGCCGCGGTACAGGCCGCTGGAGTGCCGGTCGGCAACGCCGGGGCCGCCACCGAGGAGGCGGTGCGCGCCACCGTCGACGCCGGCTACGACTTCACCATGCTGAGCAACGACGCCACCCTGCTCGGCAGCGCCGCCCGGCAGGCCGTGTCCGCTGCACGCCGCGTCTGCGGGAGGACCGACGGGTCGCTGCAGACCTGGTACCCCACCCGTAAGCGCACCGAGAACGCGAACGTGGAGGTCTTCCGCCGCTGGTTGAAGACCAATCGGGGTCTGGACTTCGACGACTACACCGCCCTCCAGCGGTGGTCGGCGACCGACATCACGCAATTCTGGGGCGCAGTGTGGGCGTACTTCGACATCGCTGCCGACGCCCCCTACGACCAGGTGCTCGCCGACGAGACCATGCCCGGCGCCCAATGGTTTCCCGGAGCCACCCTCAACTACGTCGATCAGATCTTCCGGCACCGCCACCCGGATGCCGTCGCGATCATCGACGAAAGCGAACCCGGCGGTGCCGGTCGCCGCACCCTGTCCTGGGCGGAACTCGAGCGGCAGGTTGGTGCCGTCGCCGACACCCTGCGCCGGTCCGGAGTAGGGCACGGTGATCGCGTCGTCGGATACCTACCCAACATCGCCGAAGCCGTCGTTGCGTTCCTCGCCACCGCCAGCCTCGGCGCGATCTGGGCCTCCTGCGGACAGGACTACTCCGCGCCGGCGGCCGTGGACCGCCTCGGCCAGCTCGAACCAAAAGCCCTGATCGCCGCCGACGGCTACCACTACGGCGGTAAAGCCCACGATCGGCGTGAGGCCATCGGCTACATCCGATCCCACATTCCCTCCCTCGACGCCACCATCGTCATCCCTCGGATCGGACTCGCTACCGCCGGACTCGCACCGATCACCACCTGGGCCGAGGCCGCCGCCGGTGACACCGCACTCGAGACCACCCCCGTCGCCTTCGACCATCCGCTGTGGGTGCTGTTCTCCTCCGGCACCAGCGGACGCCCCAAGGGGATCGTCCACGGACACGGCGGCGTGGTGCTCGAACACCTCAAGTCCATGTCCTTCCACCTCGACATCTCCCCCGGCGATACCTACTTCTGGTACACCTCGCCGAGCTGGATGATGTGGAACTTCCAGGTCGCCGGCCTGCTGGTGGGTGCCACCATCGTCTGCTACGACGGCAGCCCCGGCTTCCCCACCACCGACACCCTGTGGGCGCTCGCCGACCGCAACCGCGTCACCCACCTCGGCACCAGCCCCGCCTACCTGCAGGCCTGCGAAAAAGGACAGCACGCCCCCGCCGCCGAGCACGACCTCTCCACGCTCGAGACGCTCGGGGTCACCGGCTCCGTGCTCCCCCCGGCCTCCTACCACTGGGTCGCCGAACACGTCGGATCCGACGTCCAGGTCGCGTCGATGACCGGCGGAACCGACGTCGTCAGCGCCTTCGCCACCGCCGTCCCCACCGTGCCCGTCCAGGCCGGGGAAATCCCCGTCGTATCGCTGGGCGCGGCACTGGAAGCCTGGGATGAGGACGGCAACGCCCTCATCGGCGACGTCGGTGAGATGGTCCTGACCAAACCGATGCCCTCGATGCCAGTGCACTTCTGGAACGATCCCGACGGGAAGCGGTACCGCGACGCGTATTTCGACACCTACCCCGGCGTGTGGCGGCACGGTGACTGGATCACCATCAGCGACCACGGCAGCGTCGTGGTCCACGGACGCTCCGACTCCACCCTCAACCGCAACGGTGTCCGGATGGGCAGTTCCGACATCTATCAGGCCGCCGAGAAACTCCCCGAGGTCCGGGAATCGCTCGTCATCGGAGTCGAATACCCCGACGGGACCTACTGGATGCCGCTGTTCGTCACACTCGCCGACGACACCGTCCTCGACGACGACCTGACCCGCACGATCTGCGACACCATCCGCCGCGACGCCTCACCCCGGCACGTGCCCGACGAGATCCTCGCCGCACCCGCGATTCCGCACACCCGCACCGGGAAGAAACTGGAAATCCCCATCAAACGACTGTTCCAGGGTGCACCCGTCGACGCCGTCATCGACCCTCAGGCTGTCGACGACGCCGCCGCCCTGCAGTGGTACATCGACCTCGCCGCCCAACGAAACCGCACCTCGGAGGACACGCACTGATGGCACACCTCACCCACGAGCGCATCGCCTTCGAATCCGACGGTGCGATCGCCCGCATCACCCTGGACCGCCCCCAACACGGCAATGCCTTCGACCTCCCGATGGCCGAAGACTTCCTCGAAGCCGCCGAACGAGTCCACGACGCGTGCACCACCGGTCTGCGCGTGGCGGTCCTCGACGCCACGGGACCGATGTTCTGCGTCGGCGGCGACCTGCAGAGCTTCGCCACCGCCGAGGACCGCAGCGACCTGATGGACCAGGTGACCTCCACGGCGCACCGCGCCATCGAACTGTTGACGAGCGCGCCGGTACCGGTGGTCACCATCGTCCAGGGAACCGCCGCGGGTGGGGGCATCGGCATCGTGCTCACCGGGGACATCGTCATCGCCGCCGACACCGCGAAGTTCAAGATGGCCTACACCGCAGCGGGACTGAGCCCCGACTTCGGCAGCACCTGGCGCCTGGCCCGCGACCTCGGGCTCGCACGCGCCCTCGATCTGACCCTGACCAACCGCGTCTTCACCGCCGCCGAAGCACAGAGCTGGGGGCTGATCAGCCGGGCCGTGGACCCGGACACCCTGCCGCAGGAGGCCCAATCCGTCATCGAGCAGTTGGCGGCAGGCCCCACCCGGGCATTCGGTACAGCGAAACACCTACTCCGAACGTCCACCGACCACGACTTCACCACCCAGCTCAACCATGAGGCCGCGGCGATCACCACCCTGGTCGACGAACCCGCTGCGCACGAGGGAATCGACGCGTTCCTCACCAGACGCACCCCGCAATTCACCTGACACCCCTTCCGAACCAGGACCGACCCATGCCCACACTGATGCTCGACGCCCTCATCGCCGCCGCGGCGGTCACCCTCCGACTGTGCCTGCCCGAATCGGTCCGGATCGCGGTCGCCGACCTCTCCCGTCCGGCGGAGAAAGTTCGAATATTTCCCCTGTTCAGCGTCGGATATCCGGCCGCCGACGACTCGTGGGCACAGCGATGACGCGGCGACGGCCGGGCACTGCCACGGCGGTCCCCGATCCCCTGACACCGCAGGAGCGGCGCGTGCTCAAGTTCGCACGAACGTGGGCACCGTTCGGGAAGCCACCCGACGGCGAGATCTTCGTCGCGTTCGGAGTCGATCCGACTCGCTTCTATCACGACCTCGTGCGCATACTGTCCACCCATTGCCCCTCCTGCCTCCTTGCACCCGCCGAACGTTCACAGGTTCTGCACCTGGCGAACAACCACACCTGACGACCGGCACCAACCGTCCGGCCCACCGAATGACGTGGCGCAACTTGCGTGGCCACGCAACCAC
>NZ_LTCZ01000024.1:0-28411 GCF_001583455.1 Rhodococcus sp. LB1
CGATGACGTTGCGCTGGATCTCGTTGGTGCCCTCGCCGACGATCATCAGCGGGGCGTCGCGGAAGTACCGCTCGACGTCGTACTCGGTGGAATAGCCGTAACCTCCGTGGATGCGCACCGCGTTGAGGGCGATGTCCATCGCGACCTCGGACGCGTACAGCTTGGCCATTCCGGCCTCCATGTCGCACCGGTCGCCGCTGTCGTACTGCTCGGCGGCATGTCGGGTGAGTTGCCGTGCCGCGGTCAGCTTGGTTGCCATGTCGGCCAGGTAGTTGCCGATCGACTGGTGCTTCCAGATCGGCTTGCCGAAGCTCTCCCGCTGCTGCGCGTACGCGAGGGAGTCCTCGAGCGCCGCCGTGGCCACGCCCAGCGCCCGGCAGGCCACCTGGATGCGGCCGGTCTCCAGGCCCTTCATCATCTGCGCGAACCCCTTGCCCGGGGTGCCGCCGAGGATCGCCGTGGCGGGGGTGCGGTAACCGTCGAAAGACAGCTCACACGTCTCGACGCCCTTGTAGCCGAGCTTGGGCAGATCTCGGGACACCGTCAGACCGGGGCCGTGTTCGACCAGGACGATCGAAATGCCCTTGTGCTTGGGGGTCGCGCTCGGGTCCGTCTTGCACAGCAGCGCGATCAGGCCGGATCGGCGGGCGTTGGAGATCCACGTCTTCGATCCGGTGATGACGAGGTCTTCGCCGTCGGTCTTGGCGTTGGTGGACATGGCCTGCAGGTCGGAACCGCCACCGGGTTCGGTCAGCGCCATGGTGGCCCGGATCTCGCCGGTCGCCATCTTCGGCAGGTACTGCTGCTTCTGCTCCTCGGTGCCGTACAGCGACAGCAGCTTCGCGACGACGGTGTGACCGCCCATCGCCCCCGCCAGGCTCATCCAGCCACGTGCGAGTTCCTCGGTGACCTGCGCGTAACAGGGCATCGACACCGGTGATCCGCCGTACTCCTCGGGGACCGCCAGACCGTAGATCCCGATCTCCTTCATCTGCGCGATCCACTTCTCGGGGTACTCGTTGGCGTGCTCGACCTCCTGCACCGACGGCTTGACCTCGCGGTCGACGAACTCGCGGACCGTCTCGACCAGGAAGGTCTCTTCCTCGTTCAGCCTGTAGCTCATTGCACTTCTCCCGAATCGGCGCGAGGGGCCCTAGTGGCCCGGTGATTTGTACGGCCATATCTTCGGTTATGTACGTATTCGTCAAGGGTGGGCGTTGACATCCATGCACATCCGGTGCCACCATTTGGTCCGGATAGTTCCTATCTATGCTGTTCAAGGGCTCAGAGCGCGATCGGAAGGGCCGATGGACCTAATGGCCGTATTTACAGTCCCTTCACAGAGTGAATGGCCGGAAAGTGCCCCATCGATCACCACGACCTCCCGTCGAGCGAATACCGTTTCTCACGAAAGAGGCGAGCAGGATGTCTCAGCGCAGGTTCGAACTCCAGCAGGTCGCACTCTCCGTGTCGGACTGGGATTGGCGGATGCACGCGCGATGCCGGTCCATGGACGCCGAGCTCTTCTTCCCGTACGAGGGCGAAGGGCAGGGCGCACGCATTCGTCGAGAACGAGCCGCAAAGCATGTCTGCGAGCCCTGCCCGGTCCGGACAGAGTGCCGAAATCACGCACTGATCACCGGTGAACAATTCGGCGTCTGGGGCGGCACGACGGAGAAGGACCGCCGGTATCTTCGACCACCACGACTCGGTCGATACCGCTCATGACTGCGGGATGCCCGCGGCGTCCCCGCTCGCCGCGTAACGGCTCAATGCTGGTAAGCGCGCAGCGCGGTTCGTAGTCCCACGCGCCGTCCGGTGCCTCCGGCGACGGGCGTGGTGGGTGCTGTGCGGAATTTCAGTTCGGACGCGGTCTCGGGAGCATCGTCGGCGGTCGCGGACAGAAACCGGTCCGGGAGTGCCAGCTTGTGGATGGTGCGCAGGGTCAAAAGGTATTGCTTGGCAAGCGAACCGGTGGTGTAGGGCAGATCGTACTTCTCGCACAGTGCGCGGACCCGCATCGCGATTTCCGGGTACCGATTGCTGGGGAGGTCCGGGAACAGGTGGTGCTCGATCTGGTAGCAGAGGTTGCCGCTGAGGAATGCCAGCACGGCGCCGGCTCGGAAGTTGGCGGTACCGAGCATCTGCCGTAGATACCATTCCGCCCGGGTCTCGTTTTCCAGTTCGGCGGGGGTGAACTTCTCGGCGCCGTCCGGGAAGTGACCGCAGAAGATCACGACGTACGCCCACAGGTTTCGCAGCAGGTTGGCCGCGAGGTTCGCCTTCAGCGTCCGTCGCCACCGCCGCCCGCTGAGCGCGGGAAAGAGGACGTAATCCTTGCCGGTCTGCCGGACGATCTTGCCGATCAGTGCTCGGGTGTGGCCGGACTTCTCGGCGGCGGTGCCGGCGCGCTCCTGCTCGGAATACAACCCGTGCAGGGCGATGCCCCATTCGAACGTGGCCGCCAACAACAGGTTCCGCAGCGGTTGCAGAAGGTTGTCCGGTTTCCACGGCTGGTCGCGGGTGATGCGGATGACGCCGAATCCGAGGTCGTCGTCCATCCCGATCACGTTGCTGAACACGTGGTGGCGATAGTTGTGGGAGTACTGCCACTGGGACGACAGGCCCGCCATGTCCCATTCCCACGTGCTGGAGTGGATTTCCGGGTCGTTCATCCAGTCCCACTGGCCGTGGGACACGTTGTGCCCGATCTCCATGTTCTCCACACTTTTGGCCACAGCGAGAGCCGTGGTCCCGAGGACCCACCCGACTCGCGTCCGGCTTGCGTGGATCACCAGCCGCGCAGCGGCATCCAGCCCGCGCTGGAAGGCGATCGTTCGGTGGATGTAGGTGGCGTCTCGCTCGCCGAGTGAATCGGTGATGTCCCGCCTGATGGCGTCGAGTTCGACGCTGAGCGCCTCGACGTCCTCTGCGGTGAGGTGCGCGTATTCCTTGATGTCGGATATCGCCATGGTCGACTCCAGTTTCCGGAACCACCCCGGATCGGCTGTGCGTCAGTAGTAGTGGCGTCTGCCCGCGACCGCGTGCCCGGCCATGCCCATGACCTCGAGGACCACTCCGATGATGATGAGCGCTATCCCGATGTACAGGAGCACTGGGACGCTGAGGACCAAGCCGACGATGGCGAGGATGATTCCGAGAATGATCATGATAATGGCCTGATTTCGGGACGGGGTTGAGTGCCGGGCGGGTGTGCAGTGCGGGTCAGTGTTTGAAAATGTTCTTGATCTTCTGCCCTGCCTGCTTGACCTGGTCGCCGGCTTGCTTCATCTTGCCCTTGGCTTCCTGTGAGCGTCCCTCGGCCTCCATGCGCTCGTTTCCGAGCGCCTTCCCGACGGTCTTCTTGGCGGCGCCTTCAGCGGTTTCAGCCTTGTGTCGAAGCTTCTTTCCGATGCTCATAACCAAGTCAACGCCGGATGCGACCTCATGTCAACACTGTAGATCTACGGTTTAGGCCTACAGTTGGAAATGAGGGAAGGTGTCGTGATGGCGAAGGTGCCCGAGCGTCGTTCGATCCACTCCGACGGTGGCCCGATCACCCGTGAGCGGATTCTCGAGTGCGCGCTCGAGATCATCGACCGAGACGGAATCGACGGGCTGTCCATGCGCCGCCTCGGTAAGGCACTCGGCCGCGACCCGATGACCCTGTACCGCCACGCCCCGAACAAGGCCGCGCTGCTCGACGGGGTCGCCGAGCTCGTCCTCGAAGAACTCGAGGTCGACACCGACGACGGCGACTGGGCCACCCAGCTACGGCAGGTCGCGCGGGGGTTCCGCCGGTTGGCCGTCGCCCATCCCCAGGTGGTACCGCTACTGGTCACCCGGCCGCTGTCGACGCCGCTCGGGCTCAGGCCGCTCGGCACCCTGCGTCCCCTCGAGAACATCCTGGCCCTGCTCACCAAGGCGGGTTTCACCGATGCCGATGCCTTGCACGTCTATCGGGCGTTGTTCGGCTTCCTCTACGGCCACGTCCTCAACGAGTTGCAGGAACTCGTCGAGCGTCCCGACGAGTCCGACGACCTTCTGCGCCTCGGCCTTCACCGCCTGCCGCTCGGCGAGTTTCCCTTACTCCGGGGTCTGGCGCCGGTCCTGGCGTCCTACGACGGCGCCGCCGAACTCGAACGCGGAGTCGACATCCTCCTCGCGGGTCTGACCGCGACGCTGACGCAGCCCGGCCATTCTCCAGGCCGGTGATGTGAGAGCGCTGGAACATCGACTTGGGCGGGCCGATGGCGCCGATATCGAAACCGATCGGGCCGAAGAGTCGAGATAGGGATGGCTCGTTCGTCATTCTCTACAGCCGATTTGTTACGGGTGAGAGGAGCGACCTGTGCAGTACATGCTGTTGATCTACAACTGTGAGCGGCCCGAACCGGGCGATCCGGGTTTCGCCGAGGCGCTGGCCCGGGTGAATGCATTCGCCGACGAGTGCCGCCGCCGCGGCGTCTTCGTCTCCGGGCACCCGCTGCAGCCGGAACGCACCGCCACCACCGTCAGCGTTCGAGACGGTCGGACGCTGATCACCGACGGCCCGTTCGCCGAAACCCACGAACACCTCGGCGGCGCCTATGTCCTCGACTGCCGCAATCTCGACGAAGCCCTGGAGCTGGCCGCGCTGTGCCCGTTGGCCGAGCTGGGGTCGATCGAGGTGCGGCCCATCGTCGATGTGCCGGGCCTGGACCACCGTCCGGCGAATGTGACGGCCGGCGGCGAATGAACGTCGAACCGGGGCTGCAGCAGGTGTACCGGGAGCACCGGGCCCGGATGCTCGCAGCCCTGATCCACGTGCTCGGTGACTTCGAACTCGCCGAGGATGCGCTGCAGGATGCGTGCGCACTCGCGTTGCGCAAGTGGGGCGACACCGTTCCGAGCGACCCCGTGGCCTGGCTGCTCACGGCGGCCCGCAACAGCGCGATCGACCGGCTGCGGCGGGCCCGGCTCGGCCGGGAGAAGCTCGCCCAGGTCGGTGAACAGTCCAGGGTGGTGACGGCGATGACCGACAGTGGGGAGGACAGCCTGCTGCGCATGGGTGACGAGCGCCTGAGCCTGATCTTCGCGTGCTGCCACCCCGCTCTCGCCGAGGACGCGCGGGTCGCCCTGACCCTGCAGGCCGTGGCCGGGCTGACCGCAGGACAGATCGCCCGCATGTTCCTGATCGGCGAGTCGACGCTGGCGCAGCGGTTGGTGCGGGCGAAACGCAAGATCCGCGACGCCGCCATCAGTCTGGAAGTCCCCGCCGATCACCAACTGCCCGAGCGGGTTTCCGGCGTTCTCGCGGTCGTGTACCTGATCTTCACCAAGGGCTACGCCGCCGCCCCTGAGCAGTTCGAACAGAGCACGCTGTGCGAGGAAGCGATCAGGCTCGCCAAGCTCGTCGCCACCCTCATGCCCGACGAACCCGAAGCGCTCGGACTGGTCGCATTGTTGCTGCTGCAGCACTCGCGGCGCGCCGCCCGCTACGACCGCGCCGGTGATGTGGTGCTGCTGTCGGAGCAGGACCGCTCACGCTGGGATCGCGCCGAGATCATCGAAGCGATCGGCGTCCTGGACCGGGCACTACGCCTCGGCAGACCGGGTCCGTATCAGCTGCAGGCCGCGATCGCCGCCTTGCACGCCCAGGCCGCTTCGGCTGATCACACGGACTGGCCGGGCATCGCCGCCCTCTACACCCAATTGCTCGCTGTCGATCCGTCACCGGTGGTGGCGTTGAACCACGCCGTGGCCAGGGCCATGACGGGCGGCCCGGAAGAAGGGCTCGCACTGATCGACGGAATCGACGGGATCGACCGCTACCACCTGCTGCACGCGGCACGAGCCGACCTGCTGCGCCGCCTCGGCCGCACCACCGATGCGGCAATCGCCTACCGGCGGGCACACGAACTCGCCGACAATCCCGCAGACCGGCGATTCCTCGCCCAGCGTCTGCTCGAACTCGACCTGACGGAGTCCTCATGAGACTGTCGATTCTCGACCACGGCCACACCCGACGCACCAAGTTGTTCCTCATGCTCACGTCCACCATGTCGCGTGTGGACAGCCCCGACATCGTGAAGCTCCTGCTGTACCGGCCGGGCTTCCTCACCCGTCCGCTGTTGGAACTCACCGCCGACGCGATGCGCGGGCAGTCGTACTGGACCGCCGCGGAACGGGAGTACCTCGCGATGTGCACCGCGCAGTTGCACCGCTGCCCGTTCTGCATCGACACGCACGCCGAGCTCACCCGCATCGCGGGCCACGGCGAGATCGACCCGGATGATCCCGCGTCGGCACGGCCCCCACTGAGCGCCGTCCGCGAGTTCCTCGACACGATCACTCGCACGCCGGAGCGCGCCGACATCGCCGGAGTTGCCGACCTGCCCGAACAGGCGCTTCGGGAAGCATTGCGTGTCAACCTGGTGTGGAACATCGTCAACCGCCTTGCCAACGCGTTCGGCTTCACCCTCCGAGAAGGCCAGTTGCACAGCGGTACCCGCTCCCTGCACCGTTTCGGCTACCGCTTTCCCGGCTTCCTGCTCGCAGACGGCGAGAAACCCGACGACAGTGACGATGTCGTGGCCAACCTCCGCCACTCGGTGTTGAACCGGCCCGCCGTCACCGACCCGGGCCTGCGCACCGCCGCCGCGGCCGGTGACCCGCTTCCAGAACCGTGGCAGGCCTACGCCGCGATGGTCCGCGACGCCTCCTACGCGATCACCGACACCGACATCGGCCGGCTCCTCGCCGCCGGACCCACCGAGGATCAGGTCTTCGAGGTCACCGTCGCCGCGGCGGTCGGCGCGGCCCTGGAGAGTTTCGATGCCGGAATGTCCGCACTGGGACACACGTCCACGAGCTGAATCGAGCAGATCGACGGAAAAACCTGACACAGGATGTCAGGGTCTCTTTGCGAGCATGGTTTCACCGTTCGGCGCCGGGCCCGGATCGACATCGACACAGACAAGGACCTCCATGCGCGAAACACGAGAAGAGCTCGAAGAGCTCCAGACCCTCCTCGACGCCTCCCTGTCCCGCTCCACCGCACATCTGCGTTCGATCATCAACACCGAGAGCACCCTGACCGCAGAGCAGCTCACCCAGATCGTCACCGGCATGTGCACCCTCGCCTTGTCCACCGTCACGGCCAAGGGCGAACCGCGGATCAGTGGTGTGGACGGGCACTTCCTGCACGGAAAGTGGCATTTCGGCACGGCGCGCGGCGCGGCCAAGGCCCGCCACCTCGCTGCCCGGCCGGCCGCCAGCGCCGCGCACATGCGGGGTGAGGACCTGGGCGTGTTCACGCACGGCACGGTTGAGATCCTCAACCCCCGGGACGGCGAGCCGGCCGCGGACTGGCCGGACCTGCTCGCCTACTTCAAAAGCTTCTACGGCGAAGACTTCTTCGACTGGGACAACGACGTGGTCTACTACCGGCTGCATCCGCACTGGATGACCGTCTACGCCGCCGGTCTCGGCGCGGCACCGGTTGCCGGGTGAGGCGGTACCGTCGGCCGTGTGGCTCTCATCCATCACGCTCAACTGTCTCCGTCCAAGGCCGAGATGCTCGGTGACTGGGTTCCTCGCCAGTCCTGGATCGGTTCCGCCGACGCGTCGTCCCTCGGGGTCGTCGGTGCGTACCGGTTCGACGATCCGGCCGGGGAGGTCGGCATCGAAACCCACCTGGTCCGGACGGCGGACGGGCAGGTCGTGCAGGTGCCGGTGACGTACCGCGGTGCCCCGATGGCCGGTGCGGAGGCGTCGTTGATCACCACGATGCACCATTCCGTGCTGGGTGAGCGCTGGGTCTACGACGCCTGCGCCGACCCGGTGTACGCGAGTGCGCTCGCGACCGCCATCCTGACGGGAGGAACCGAGGCGGAACTCCAGTTCGCCGCACCCGCCGAGCGCCGAGAGGTGACCACCAGGGTGTCGGGTAGCGGCTCACCGGGCTCGACCGTGCCGGTCGTCGGTGCCGTGACCTGTACGAATGAGGGAGCGACCACTGTCATCACGACGGCCGCGATCGGCATGCGGGTGTTCCGGGTGATCGATCCGGATCGGGTCGCGGACCTCGGCTCGCACACTCTGGAGGGCACCTGGCCGGGCCGAGGTGCGCCGGCGCTGCTCGCGATCGCGCATCCGACAGCTGACCACGACGTGTGACGCGGGAGAGGCGGAATATCTCCGAGGACGGTACAGTTGAACCCGTCGACGGTGTCGGACATACCCCGGGTACCACATTAAAATTGTCGCCGAGAGCGACCACTTGCCGAGAGGCGATATGACGGCACCGTCGCAGAGGCCGTCGGCACCATTTTGGTGTCGGCGGCTTTTTTCTGCCCTGGACCTCACCCGACAGGCTCGAATCCGGCCAGCATCTGCTCGAGTGCGGCCTGGTCGGGCCCGATGAAGGGGTCTGACTTCGGTGCCTCGGCGAGCATGTCCAGAAACTCGGCGGTGCGTCCGTCCGCCGGGGGGAGGTGGGTGCTGAGGATCCATCGCGGGTCGAGCGCCCGGACCGCGGCGACGGTGCGCAGGAATTTCGCCTCGTCCACCAGGTGCACCCAGGGACTGTCGACGGTGGCCCACAGGTGCTGCGCGGCACGGACGGCGCTGGGTGCGGAGTACCCGACGTCGTTGGCGGTGGCGAGTTCGGCGGTCTCCATCGGCGCTCCGAAGCAATCCGACGAGAAGCAGGCCTCGCTGCGGTCGTCGTAGAAGCCGACGGTGCTGGGATTGTCGAACAGCGGGGGCCGCAGCGCCGTCAGTGTGTGATCGCCGACGTCGAGGGATTGACCTGGATTGAGCAGGTAGACCCGGTCCATCGGGACGGGCCGCGCGCAGGACATGATGCCTACGCCCGCGAACGTCGTGATCAGGCGGGCGCGCGGCGCCGCGTCGAGCAGGTCGAACAACGCGCCGGTGTGATCGCGGTCCGGATGCGTCAGCCAGATCCACTCGACGTCCGCGGGGTCGAGCACCGATCCCAGGGCGTCCATGAAGCCGCGTCCGGGCAGGCTGAGTCCGGTGTCGACGACGACGGGTTCGGCGGCGTGGAGAACGTATGCGTTCACCGGTAGGTGCCCGATCCCCGGTACTTCCAGTTCGTCGCCGAGTACCGTGATGTCGCGTCGGATTCTGTTGATACGCATGGGAACTCTCCTCAGTCGTCGTAGTCGACGCGGATCAGCGACCGGGCGATCGTTGCCAGTTCGGCTTCGGTCGGCTCGTATCCCCGCGGGACCTTCAGGCCCAGTTCGAACGGGGTGGCCCCGTTGTCGAGCGCGGCACGGAATGCGGCGCCTGCCTCGGCGGGGGTGGCCTCGAGTAGCAGGGCCCAGCCCCGGCGGACACGGCCCCGGTGGGTGACCGTCACGAGTGCGCCGCCGGCGAAGTTGCGCCGCCACGGACGCTCGGTGAAGACGAGCGTCTGACCGTCGACGTCGTGCAGGCATACCGGCACTCGCAGGGTGCGCCCGGTACGACGGCCGGTGAACTCGATCAGTCCTTGGCGCCGGATGCGCCGCCCCAGTGACCGGGTCGTGAGGACCCGCCGGACCAACGGGTTGACCAGCCGCATCAATTGGGGTGGCGGCGGGTTCAGCCGCACATTTGCGGTATCGGTTTTGGACATGTCACCGACGCTAGGAGCGGTGGAGCGGGCGCACCATTCCACAATTCTGGTATTTCCGGCGCCGATCCGCGCTCGTACGCTTGACTCGTGAGCGTGGATTCCGTGCAGTGCGCGGCAGACAAGGTCGCACGATTGTGCGCCGCACCCCGCGGCCTGGTGTCGCTGTGGCGGGACGCATCGGACGTCGTCGCCGGTGTCGTCCCCTACTACTGGACGCCGTGCTGGTTCACCCTCGACCCCGTGTCCATGCTGATGACCAGTCACTATCACTTCGGCATGGACGAATTTCCCGGAGAATGGCTGGCCGCCGAGTACTACGAGGACGACGTTCAGTCCGTCCCCGACGTAATGCGGTCCGCCGAAGGGATTTCCACGTTGCACGAAGCCGCGCACGGCGATCCGTCGGGAAGTCCGCGCTGGCGCCGGAACCGGACACTCGGCGGCGACCAGGAGTTGATTGCGCGGTTACGCACGCGCTCGGGAGAAACCTGGGGAGCGCTGAGCCTCTATCGCGACGAGGGGATGCCGATGTTCTCGGAAACCGAGAAGTCGTTCGTGCAGGAGATCGCGCCGGTCCTCGCGGGCGGTGCCCGCCGCGCACTGCTGTGCGGGCAGGCCGAGGAACCGGAGTATGCCGATTCGCCGGGTCTGCTCGTCCTCGACGAGAACTGGAACATCGAATCCGCGACGCCCGGGGTCGACCGGTGGATGGTGGATCTGCCGGGCGGGGACTGGGATCGGGGGGAGTTGCCGGCCGCGGTGATCAGTCTCGCCGGTCGTGTGTTGCGGTGTGTGGAAGACCGCGACCGGCTGGGCGACGTGGCCATCTCGCGGGTGCTGTCGCGGTCGGGGGCGTGGTTGGTGCTGCACGGGGCATGCCTGACGTCGACGGGCAGGCGGCGGATCGCGGTGATCGTGGAGCCGGCGCATCCGAGCCGTCTGTATCCGCTGCTGATGTCGGCGTACGGGCTGACCGAGCGCGAGAAGGAGGTCACGTCGATGGTGTTGCAAGGGGCGTCGACTTCGCAGATCTCCGCCGAACTACACGTGTCGGCACAGACCGTGCAGCAACATCTGAAGAGCATCTTCGACAAGACCGGCGTGCACAGCCGACGCGACCTGGTCGGCAAGGTGTTCTTCCATCACTACGAGCCGCGGTTCCGCGACAACGAAAAACGGACCGCCGCGGGCAGGCCTGTCCGCGGCGGTCCCTGGCCGACGCAGAGCAGTTGAGTTCCGATCCGGGCCAGTAGGGGCGGAGGCCTACTGTTCCTTCTTCAGGCGGGCGGCCAGCATGGCCTTGCCCAGATCGCCACCCTTCCGGCTCACGGCTTGGGCGCGGCGGAAGAAGTCGGCCAACTCGGCGTCGCCGTCCATGTCGGCGTCCGAAATGTAACCCTCGAGACGCAGAGCGTTGCTCAGTGACGCTTCGACGAACCAAATCAGGTTGTAGTCCTTGTCCCGAACACCCGTCACCGAACGTGCATCTTGTTCGCTCATCAGTGCGTCCTTCCCGAGAAACGGCCGACTGTCTTGTGGTTCCTGCCTACCCGTGTGGTTGCATCGTAAACGTGAGGCGCGCCGGGCTCAGGCGAATACCCAGTTCATCAGGACGACATACAGCCCGGTTCCGACGACGATCGAGAGCACCGCATTCTTGCGCCACAGGTGCACCGCGGCCGTCGCACCCACCGCGATCAGTTCGGGGATCCCGTGCGACGGGGCGGTGACGGAGACGTTCTTCAGCGAGTACGCCACCAGGATCAGCATGATCCCGGCCGGCAGGTAGACACCCAGATAGCCGACGAGCGCGGACGAGCGCAACGGCATGACGATCGCGAAGGGGACGGCGCGCAGGGCGAACGTGACGATCGCCATGATCGCGATGGCCGCGAGGATGTAACCGGCGTCAGGCATCGGTGCGCACCTTTCGCCGGGCGAGGAAATAGCGGACGACGAGCAGGCTCACGAAGGCGCCCATCGCTATCGGCAGCATGTGTCCGGGGTCGACGAGTCGCGCGATCAGCGCGCACATCACGGCCATCGAGGGCACCGCGAAACCGCTCTGGGACCTGATGGCCTCGATGGACAGCACGACGAACAGAGCGGTCAGCGCGAAGTCGAGGCCGACGATGTTCTCCGGGATCCATTGCGCCGCGGTCGCTCCGAGCATCGCTCCACCGATCCAGTACGCGTGGAGATACAACTGCGAGTACACGATGACCCGGCCGGACATCGACTTCCGGTCGCCGGTGACCGTCATGGCGTACGCCTCGTCGGTCAGCGCGAACATGCTGTAGAAGCGGGCGAGCCGGCCCTTCACCCTGTCGAGGGGAAAGCTCAAGGCGTAGAACACGTGCCGGAAGTTCACCAGCAACGCGGTCAGCGCGATGTACGGGAGCGGCGTCATCGCCGCCACCATGCCGACCGCGATGAATTCGAGGGAACCGGCGTAGATCAGCGAGGTGAAGACCATCGCCCACCACGGGTTGAATCCCTGCTGGACGACGAGCACCCCGAGGGCGATCCCCAGCGGAACCAGCCCGATCCCGACGGGGAGGGACGCCTGCAGGGCGCGACGCCACTCCGGGGGCTGCCGGGGGTCGGAGTCGACGACTGCGGTCGTCGAGAGGGATGCTGGATCGATCACCACGCAAATCTATAGCAACTATCCCGGTGCACGATTGCGGGCAAATGCCCATTTTTCGCACTCTGCGCAATAATAGTTCAATGGATGACATCGATCACGCAATTCTGGACCACCTGCGGAATGACTCCAGTCTGACCAACACGGAATTGGCGGATCTGGTGGGTCTGACTCCGTCCCCGTGCCTGCGCAGGGTCAAGAAGCTCGAGGCGGACGGAGTCATCACCGGCTACCGCGCCATCGTCAGCCAGGAAGCGCTCGATCGGGGTTTCCAGGTGATCGTCACCGCCGAGATCGGTGTGAACGACCAGGCGACCATCGAGCAGTTCGAGTCCCGGGTCGCCGCCTTCGACGAAGTGATCGAATGCCGGAGGCTGTTCGGGATCCCCGACTACTTCATCCGGGTGGCGGTCCGCGACCTCGCGACGTACGAGAACTTCATGGCCACCAAGCTCAGCGGGCTCCCGGCGGTGTCGCGGGTCACCTCGTTGATCACGATGAAGACCATCAAGAGCGCCGACTGAGTCAGCGGTGCGCCGCGACCTCTCGGTAGAACTCGAGATGTTTCTGCGCGACGTCGTCCCATCGATGTGAGCGAGCGAAGGCGCGTCCCTCGTCGAGGGAGGCGCCGTCGGCAGGTTCGGTCAGGGCGCGTGCCATCTCCTCGTGGGTGGACGCGTACCGGACCGTCCCGCGAAAGACCTCCCGCAGGACCGGCAGGTCGCGTGCGACGACGGGAACGCCCGCCGCCAGGGCTTCCATCGCGGCCAGCCCGAATCCTTCCTTGGTGGAGAGGAAGGCGAACGAGCGCGCCTGGGCCACCAGCGAGGGGAGTTCGGCGTCGTCGATCGTTCCGAGAATGGTCGGTGTCACACCCAGCTCTGCGGCCCGCCGGTCGAACTCGTCCCGGTACCCCCGGTAGTCGAACAGGGTCTCGCCGCCGGCGAACACCAGCCGCAGGTCCGGTTGCTCCTTCACGACCAGCGCGAACGACTCCACCAGGTCGATGCTGCCCTTGCGCGGTTCGATACCGCCGACCGCCAACACGTAGTCGCCCAATTCATCGGCCCACCTGCGGCGGCGCCCGGTGTCCTCGCGTGCGTCCTCGAATCGGGCGGCGTCCACGCCGTTCGGAATGACGGCGCAATCGAGACCCCACCCGGCGGAGACCTCCGCGGCGACGGCGGCGGACACGCAGATCCGCGCGTACGGATCCACGATCGCGCGCTCGTGGCAGGCGGCCAGCGCGGGCGTCGTGAACTGGTCGAGGTGGTGGACGGTTCGCACGCACCGCCCGACCGCGTTGGCACTGATGCAGTCCTGCGCGTGGACGATGTCATAGGCCGCCGGTGGGAAGGCGGCGCGCATCGTCTCGATGGATCGGAGGATCCGCTCACCGACGGTCTCGTCGTCGACGTGTGCGAACGGCACCACCCGCACGGTGACAGTCGGGTCGACCGGACGGAAGAAAGCGGCGTCGCCGTGCCTGCCCAGGGTCCAGACCGTCACGTCCGCGCCCTGCCGGGCGAGGGCCTCGGCCAACGCCAGCGTGTGCACGACTCCCCCGCGGGGTTTGGTCGAATAGGTCAGCAGAGCGATCCGCACGTCAGTGTTCTCCTCGGTCCAGCAGTCTCCGGTAGCTGTCGATGCGGCGTTCCTCCAGGTGCCGCAGCACCTTCCTGGCCCGATTCACCTCGTAGTCGACGTCGAGTTCGGCGACGGCGAGGCCGCCCTTCGTCCCCGTTCGCGCGAGCACGTCGCCGCCCGGGCCCACCACCTTGGCCTGACCGAGGAATCGCAGTCCACCCTGGATTCCGGTCTGGTTGGACGACACGAGGACCACCTGGTTCTCGGCGGCCCGCGCCGAGTCGTACAGATCGAACAGGCGGGATTGCCTGTCCTGCATCATGCGCGCCGCCCGGTCCGTGATGCTGGCCGGCCACGCGGACAACGCGGCGATGATCCGCGCGCCGTCGAGCGCGAGGGTGCGGGCGGATTCCGGGAACGTCTTGTCATAGTCGATCAGCATCCCGATCCGGCCCACCGGTGTGTCGAAGGCGGTGAACGAGTCACCCGCTGCGTACGCCAGGGATTCCCCGGCCGGCTGATGCACCTTGCGGTGACTGCCCAGCACCCCGTCGCCGGTCACGCAGGCGGCGGCGTTGTATCGCACCCCGTCGCACAGTTCCGTGTACCCGATGCAGACCGTCATGCGGCCCGCCATCTTCGCGACGGCCTTCAGCTCCGGGCTGTCCGCGGCGAGCGCGGGCGGGAGCTCCTCCGTGTCCGGCCGCCGGAGATCAGAGATGTAGCCGCCGAGGCAGGCGTCGGGCAGGACGAGCAGGTCCACCCCGTCGTTCGTCGCACTCTCGATCAGCGCCTGCAACTTCAGGAGCGCGCGATCGATGTCGCGGCCGAAGTGCCCCGCCAACGCTGCCAACCGTGTCGTCACCATAAGCGTCAGGCTAGTGTCGCCGTCGCCGGCAACACACCCGCTTCGAGTTCGAGGCGGTCCGCCAGATACTCCGCGTCCCGCGCCACTCCCGCGAACCGTCCCGAACCCCACGTGTGCTGCCACGGAAGGCCGAGGAAGTACAGCCCGGGCACCGCGGTGACGCCGCGGTTGTGGGTGGGATGGCCCTCACCGTCGAACACGCCCGCGCGGAGCCACCGGTAGTCGGTCCGGAAACCGATGGACCACACCACCGACGTGATGCCCGACGTCGGCAGCTCCAATTCGGTGACCTCACGTTCGGGACGCCAGACCGGCACGTACCGTTCCTCGCGCGGCGCATCGATGCCCTCGCGGGCGATGTAGGCGTCGATGGAATCCTTGATGCTCTCGCTCACGGCGTCGGCAGCATCCAGCGACGACTCCAGGGTGGGCGCGAACCGCAGGGTGCCGTCCACGACGTCGAGCAGCCGCCCGTAGAGACGCATTCCCGCGAGCGCGAACGCACGGAGGTCGATGTCGCGGCCACCGTCCCGGCCGGTGACGTAGTGGTTGGTGTTCTCCCGCTTGCCCAGACCGCCCGGGTGATCGGCGATCGAGACGTCGTAGGTGCCCATGTCGTGCAGCCAGGCCACGCAGTCCCGGCCGCGGTAGAACCGCGCGACGCGCGGCGCCCCACCGGTGACGAGGTGGACGGTGCGACCCGCGAGATGGAGATCCTCCGCGATCTGGGCGCCGGACTGGCCGTTGCCCACCACGAGAACCTCGCCCGCGGGCAGTTCGCCGGCGCTCCGGTACTGCGACGAGTGCAATTGCGTGATGTCGGCGGGCAGCCGTTCGGCGAACCGGGGAACGACTGGTGTGTGGTACCCGCCGGCCGCGACGACGACGTGGTCGGCGTGCATCGAGCCTTCCGTCGTGTCCACGTCGAATCCTCCGGAACCCGACTGTCGGACGGCGACCACCGTGACGCCTTCGCGCACAGGAGGATCGAAGGTATCGGCGTACCCGCGCACGAACTGGTAGGTCTGCTCGCGGTTCATGAACCCGTCGGGATCGCCGCCCGAGTAGCTGTATCCCGGAAGGGTGCACTGCCAGTTCGGAGTGACGAGGGTGAAGCTGTCCCAGCGACTGTCGCGCCACTCGTGTGCGATCGACTCTCGTTCGAGCACCACGTGGTCGATTCCACGCTGCACCAGATGCCAGCTGATCGACAGGCCTGCCTGGCCGCCGCCGATCACGACGACTGTGTGTTGTTCGGTCATCGCGACTCTCCGGGGAGTGAAGCCGGGTTCATCTCGAGGACCCGGACGAGGGATTGGGGGTCGAGGGTGCGGCCGGCGCGTTCGAGTTCCTGCATCTGCTCGGAAGCGGACGTGCAGTACATCCCGAACTTGGCACGGACTCGCTCACTGGCCTCGGTGAGCGCCGTCGTGGTGCGTGTGAGGAAATCGGCGACCGTGTAGTCCTCACCGGCCACCAGGTGGTCGTGCATGACCAGCGACGGCGAGTAGCAGGACTGGGTGCTTCCGTCCGGCCAGCGCACCGTGAACGTCATCTCAGGCATCGACGGACTCCAGTTCGGCTGTCGTGGTGCGGAGGAACGACGGTCGCGCCGTCGCGTCGAGCCGGGTGCCGCTCACCCGGTTCTCCGCGACGACGTCTCCGTACAGTTCCGGCCGGCGGTCCCGGAGGTTGTACATCCCGCCGCTGCGAATCGCGTCCAGTTCGGCCTGCACATCCAGCGTGGCCGAGGCGAGGCCGGGTTCCACGCCTGTGGTGGCGAGGATCTCGCCGCCCGGGCCGACGATCTTCGCGCTGCACACGAACCGGAGCGACCCGAACGTTCCCGCCTGATTCGACGCCACCCAGACCACCTGATTCTCCGTGGCCCGCGCGCGGTCGTAGATGTCGAATCTCTGCTTCCACCGATCGTCCTCGGGATTCTCGACGCGGTTGGTGCGGGCGGTGGGCCACGCCGACAGCGACGTGATGATCTCCGCGCCGTCGAGGGCGAGCGTCCTCGCGGCCTCGGGAAAGGCCTTGTCGTAACAGATCTGCATGCCCATCCGTCCGACCGGTGTGTCGAACGCTTCGTACTTGTCGCCGGCGCGGTAGCAGAGGTTCTCCCCCAGCGGTTGGTGCACCTTGCGGTACGAGCCGAGTATCCCGTCACCGTGCAGCGTCACCGCGGCGTTGTACCGGTCGGCGCCGTCGGCCTCGCAGAATCCGAGGGTGATCACCAGGTCGCCGGCCATGTCGACGACCCGCCGGATCTCGGGCCCGTCCAATTCCAGTGCGGGCGGGAGGCTACGGAGCCGCCGCTGCCGCTGCTCCTCGGTTTCGTCGCCTCCGCCCAGGCTGGGGAGGTAACCGCCCAGGCAGGCCTCCGGAAGCACGAGTAGCGAACTCCCGGCCGCCCGCGCCTGCTCGATCAGTTCACCGATCGTGCGATACGCCTGTTCCATGTCGCGGCCGAACTCGGTTGCCGCAACGGAGATTCCGATGTCAGTCATGCTCTTCCCAATCCTGTGACCGTGGAGTGCACCACGCGTGTCGTTACGCCGTCGGGCCAGCGAAGGCTGACCCCCGGCTCGTATGTCAATTCCCCGCAGACGGCCGAGGTGGCCGGTCCGGCGGGCGCCGGCGCGCTACCCCGCCGATCGGCGGTGATCATCGCGAACCCGGGAAAGCACGTCATCCAGTCACCCGCCGTCGTTCCGGGCGGCCTGGGGACCGATGCGGCGTCGAGGACGGCGCCGAGTCCGCTCGCCTCGGCGAGCATCCCGGTGGTGCCGGCGAACCCCGCCATGCTGATGTCCTTCGCCGCGGCGGGGCGGGTGCGGGCGACGAACGAGGCCATGTCCCGCAGTTCGTCCGAGCTGCGATGGGACGTCGAATCCCACTGCTGTCCGGTGTATCCCGGCCGCCACTGCCCGTCCAGGTCTGCTGTCAGCGTGAGCTCGTCGCCGACCCGGCCACCACCCGCGGGCACCGGATCCGCGGTGCGTCCGAGCGCCGTCACCGACAGCGCCGCGGGAACACCGAGCTGGGTGTGGCCGCCCAGTACCGGTACGTCCCACGCTTCCGCGGCCCGGCTGAGCCCACGGATCACCTTCGACAGGATCGAGGTGTTCGGTGCGCCGACCGAGTCGAGCATCCCGACCGGGACGGCACCCATCGCCGACAGATCGTTGAGGTTGACGAGGGCGGCGCACCATCCGGCCCACTCGGGATCGCGCTGAACCATGGCGGGCAGGATGGCGTCACACGCCGCGATCAGGTCGCTGCCCGGTACCGGTGCGCCGTCGTCGCCGCGGAACCCGCTGCCGCCGAGCGCATCACCATGCTTCCCGAAGGGTGTCAGGGTGTGGGCCAGACACGACTTCGTGCTCTGGACCAGACGCTCGACGCGATCGATCGGCCACGTCATGTGCACGTGCGGCGCGCCCGCCACCGTGACGTCACCCAGCCGCGTCCAGCCCAGGTGGGCGAACATCGTTTCGTTTCGGCTCTGCACGGTGGCGTCGAACCGCAACGCGCCGCGGGATTCGGCGTGGGCGCAGGCGGCCCGCACGAGTGCCTTTCCGATTCCCCTGCTGTTCCGCACGTTTCGACCCACCACGAGGCGGCTTCCCGCCCACCACCCGAGGTCGGTGCCGTCCGTCATCGGGGCGAGGCGAACACCGCCGAGCACCTCGCCCGTGGTGCTGATCGCCACGAGCACCACGGTTCGGGGATCGTCGTCGACATCGTCCCGGTCGCTGGCGGTGAACAGTCCCTGTTCCACGACGAACGTCTCACGCCGCAGTCGTCGGTACGCCTCGGTCATCACCCGACCGGTGGCGGGTTGCACGAGGAAACTCCACTGAGACTCCTGAATCGACGGCCCGGTGAGGACGGCGAAATCGGAAGGAGTGCTCTCGGCGGTCGGCAGGTCCCACATGTCAGCCTCCTGCGTTCTGAAGGACGCTGCAGGCCCCACACGCGGCGCAGCCCGCCTTCTGGTCGGCGCCGCGCATGCCGCCCGCCTGCAATTCCTTCGCCACCCGCGAGGTGACGTCGGCGAGCAGGGCCGGCGACGGCGCCTGCGCCCCGTCCTCGACTGCCAGCGTGCCGGCGAGCGGCCGGAACGGGACGACGAACGGGTAGACGCCCATGTCGATCAGTTCGGCTGCGCCCGCGACCAATTCGTCGGGATCTTCACCCAGCCCGACCAGCAGGTACGTCGACACCTGATTCCGTCCGAAAACCCGTACCGCCTCGCGCCACGCCGCCCGGTACTCGTCCAGCGGAACAGTCGCCTTGCCGGGCATCCAGCGCCGCCGAACCTCGTCGTCCAGGGACTCCACGTGGATGCCGATGGAATCGGCCCCCGCGTCCCGAAGATCCGCGATGGTCGCGAGATCGCCGGGCGGTTCGCACTGCACCTGTATGGCGAGGTTCGGGGCCACCGCCTTGACGGCCGCGACGCATCGCGCCAGGTGACGGGCACCGCGATCCTTGGCCGCCGACGTGCCCGTGGTCATGATCATCTGGGTGACGCCGTCGAGGCGGACGGCGGCTTCGGCGACCTCGGCGAGTTGTTCGGGCTTCTTCACCGCGATGGTCGAGCCGGACTGCAGGGATGCCTCGATCGAGCAGAACCGGCACCGCTGTGCCGGGTCGTATCGAATGCAGGTCTGGACCACGGTCGTGGCGAGGACGTTCGTCCCGTGCAGCCGGGCGATCTTCTCGTAGGAGATTCCGTCGGCGGTATCGAGGTCGTAGAAGCGGGGCCGGCGGACCGGCTCGATTTCCACCCCCATGTCGGTGCCGTTCAACAGCAGACGGTTTCCACTGACTTCGTACGGGCTGTCGGACCGGATGGGGATGGCGCCGCCGATCCCGCCGATCAGTACATGACCGTCGTCGCTGGGGCCGGCGCCGGAAGTCCGGGTGACCGGGACGTTCAGTGATCGAATTCCACGTACTGCTACGTCAACTCGTGTCGAGAGATCGCTCATGGTTCACACCTCAGACCATGTATGTGGAGTTGATGATGGCGCCCTTGCGGGAGTAGTGGATGATGGCGTCCTGCACATCCAGGGGATGTGCGGGCACGACGCCCTCGATCAGGTCCTCTTCCCGTCCGCCGTGCAGCGCGAGGCCGAAGCGGCACGCGAAGACGGTCCCACCTTCGGAGATGAAGGTCGCGAGTGCGTCGTTGATGTTCTGCTCGCCCGGGAAACCGTTGTCTCCGGTGGTCGGAAACCCGCGCGTCGCAAGGCAGTTGAGGGCGCCGGGGCCGTAGAAATAGATCGCCGACTCGAAACCCTTGCGCAGTGCGCGGGTTGCCTGCAGGACGGCGACGAAGCTGACGGAGGATTCGTGCGCGATGCCGTGCACCAGCGTGAAGTAGGACTCGCCGTCCTCGGCCTTGTAGTCCGGGAAGATCTTCGTCGACCCGTAGAGGTTGGTGCCCTTGGGCAGTGCCGGGTGGGGAATCTCGCCGAGTGCCTTCTGGATGTTCTCGGCGATGGTGTTCTCGATGTCGGTCACAGGGGACTCCTGGTTGTTCGTGGGGGCGGAGGCGCCCGAAGGGCCTGAACGCGCTGATGAGATGCTGTGGGCGACGGGCCGGGCGTAGACTTCGATGTCCATTCGCTCTGCGTGAGGAGAGTGCGCTGCGCACTCCGTCGACCTGAAACAAGTACACGGTTCGGTGATTTCCGAATGGTCACGCGAGGAACAAGCTCAGGTTTCGTAACCCTCACCGCGGCCCGAATCCGGAAATCCGGTCGTAACACCGACCGCGTGATCTGCGCACCCGCCGATCGCAAAAGTAAAGAGTCCTTTACTATGGGTGACTCATACCCCGAATACAGAGAGAGCCATGACCAGCGCTTCGCGCCCCCGAAGACCCAGCCCGCCCCAGAGTGATCACCGCAGTCCCGGACGCACCGCGGGGGTGAATACATGGTGACCGTCCTGAGCATCGGCTTCGGCGTCGTCGTCGTATTACTGATCACCGCCCTGACCGGCTACTTCGTCGCCCAGGAATTCGCGTACATGTCGGTCGACCGCTCGCGGCTCAAAGCCCGGGCCGAGGCGGGAGACGCGGGCGCCGCCCGCGCCCTCGGCGTCACTCGCCGCACCTCGTTCATGCTCTCCGGCGCCCAGCTGGGCATCACCGTCACCGGCCTGCTCGTCGGTTATGTCGCCGAACCCCTGATCGGACGCGGCCTCGGTGAGCTCCTCGGCGGTGTCGGCATCCCCACCGCGGTCGGGATCGGCGTCGGCGCCGTCCTCGCCGTCCTGTTCTCCACCTTCGTCCAGATGCTCTTCGGGGAGCTCTTCCCGAAGAACCTGGCGATCGCCCGGCCCGAACCGGTGGCGCGTTGGCTCGCGCTGTCGACCACGATCTACCTGAAACTCTTCGGCTGGCTGATCTGGCTGTTCGACCAGTCGTCGAACCTGCTGCTGCGTGCGCTGCGGATCGAGCCGGTCCACGACGTCGAACACTCGGCCACCGTGCGGGACCTCGAACACATCGTCGCCGAATCCCGCGACGCCGGTGAGCTGCCGCGGGAACTGTCGACCCTGCTCGACCGGATCCTCGACTTTCCCACCCGCACCGCCGGGCACGCGATGATTCCCCGCGCCAACGTCGATACCGTCCGGGCCCACGATTCCCTGAGCAGTGTTCTCGAGAAGATGGGCGCGGGCCACACCCGCTACCCCGTGGTCGGGAGTTCCTCCGACGATCTGCGCGGCGTCATCCACCTCCACGACCTGCTCGGCGAGCAGGCCGACGGTCCGGCCGCGTCCCGGGCCCGTTCGGCCGTCGTCGTGCCGACATCGCTGCCGCTGCCCGACGTGCTGGAACAGCTGACGGCTGCCCGGGACGAAATGGCGCTCGTCGTCGACGAGTACGGCGGGTTCGCCGGCGTCATCACGATCGAGGACCTCGCGGAGGAACTCGTCGGTGAGATCGCCGACGAACACGATCCCGACGGCGACGCGTCGGTGACGGGGTCCGAATCCGAAGGCTGGACGATGCCCGGCGATCTGCACATCGACGAGGTGGAGCGCATCCTCGGACACGACCTGCCGCCCGGCGACTTCGAGACGCTCGCGGGTGCCGTCATCGCCGAGTTCGGCGGGCTCCCCGTCGTCGGAGACGCCGTCGCGATCCGATTGAACCCGGATCCGGCCGACCTGATCAACGACGCCGACCCGCCCGTCCGCACCCTCGACGCCGAGGTGCGGGCAGTCGACAAGCACGTCCCGTCCTCGCTGTTCGTGAGGCTCCGCATCCTGGAAAGTGACGCGACCGATGAGTAATCCGTGGGTCATCGTGCTCGTCACCGTCGGGTTGATCGCGGCCAGCGCGTTCTTCGTGGCGATCGAATTCGCGTTGATCGCTGCCCGCCGCCACCGGCTCGAGGACGCCGCCCCCACCAGCAGGGCTGCCCGCGCGGCTCTCCGCAGCGCATCCGAGCTGTCCGTGCTGCTGGCCGGATCCCAGCTGGGCATCACCGTCTGCACCCTCGCGCTCGGCGCGGTCACGAAGCCGGCCGTGCATCACTGGCTCACCCCGGCCTTCGCAGGTTGGGGCGCCCCGCTGTGGCTGGCGGACGTGCTCGGATTCATCCTCGCCCTGATCATCGTCACGTTCCTGCATCTCGTCGTCGGTGAGATGGCACCCAAGTCGTGGGCGATCGCGCACCCGGAGAAATCGGCGACACTGCTGGCGATCCCGATGCGCGGATTCATGTGGGCCACCCGCCCGCTGCTGCTGGTGCTGAACCGGATGGCGAACCGGTGTCTGCGAAGGTTCGGCGTGGAGCCGGTCGACCAGGTGGGCGCCGGCCAGGATCCCGACGCGCTGCGTCACCTCGTCGAGCACTCGGCGACCGTCGGCACGCTCGACGAGCGATACCACGGCCAACTGACCAGCGCCCTGGAACTCCAATCGCTCGCAGTGCGAGACATGGTGCGGCCGAACACCGCCCCGAGCAGTGTCGCCCCGGACGCCACCGCGGCGGCGATCAGGGCGGCCGCGGATCGGAGCGGCCACCTCCGACTGCTCGTACGCGACGCGGACGGGATCAAGGGAGTGGTGCACGCCCGGGACAGCCTGCGGGCCGGCGCCGCAGTCACGGCCGCCGACCTCATGCGCCCGGTGCTGACCCTCGACGCGGACGCTGCCGTGTACGAGGCACTGCACACCATGCGCGAGACCCGCAGCCACCTCGCGATCGTCACCGACAACGGTGAGCTGACCGGTGTCGTCACCTTGACGGATGTCCTCGCGCGACTGCGCCCGGCGGCCGGGGCTTCCGCCTGACCCGTTTCGCACACCGCGGCCGGGGTGGGCATCGGAAGCGGTACCCTCGCGGGGTGAATTCACGGTTGGATGTGGTCGCGCGGGTACGCGGCTCCTTTGTGGGTTCACTGTCCGGCGCGGTCAGCATCGCCGCGCACGGCATCGCCGGAGGCGGAATGCCCCCGAGTGATGGTTCGGTGGTGTTGCTTCTCGCGGCGTGCGCCGCAGTCGGGGCGTCGGTCGCCGCCGTCCGGGTGCCCCGCCGTGAATGGTTGTTCGTGCTGTCGGTGCTCGCTGCGGGCCAGCTGATCGGCCACACCACACTGGCCTTGGCCGCCGATCATTCCCATGGTCTGGGGCTTTCCACCCCGATGATCGCCGCGCACCTCGCCGCGATCGCAGTCGCCGCGGTGCTGGTCCGGTCGGCCGAACGCGCCTGCCTGAGGGCATTGGCGGCGTTGTCGCGCATCGTTCTCGCAGTCCTGGCCCCGCTGCAGGTCGATACCGGCACCTGGACGGCGACCCCGGTCTACCGCGCGAAGCTGTCGTTGTGGCTGCTGGTCGCCGCGGGCGCCGGCACCCGCGGACCACCCGCTCTCGTCTAGTCGAATCCTTTCTCACCGCCTTCCCGGCACGCACACGACGTGTGGTCGTCGGTCCGGCGTGTTCTCACGCGGCACCAGCAGACTCCCACGCGAGTCCCGGTGCCGATTCCTTCCTGAGTCGGCGCATCCCTGACGTGTCACCTCGAGTTGCCCAGCGCACCCTGCTGTGCGCGGCCTCGACGGCGCTGGGTGCCCGTCTCAGCCGATTCGAAGCGAGATCGTCATGTCCATCCCTGAACTCGAACGCGACACACCGGTCGCGTCCTCCCCGGCGTCGAAGGACTCCTCGCCGCCGCGCAGTTTCCGGCCACTGATCCTGCGCCTGCACTTCTATGCGGGGATCCTGGTGGCCCCGTTCCTGGTGATCGCCGCGGTCAGCGGCGGCCTCTACGCTCTCGCGCCGTCGGTCGAGCAGCTGGTCTACCGCGACTACCTGCACGTCGACTCGACCGGCCCGGACCTGCCGATGTCCGAACAGGTGCGGGCCGCGCAGCAGGTTCGCCCGGATCTCACCGTCGCCGCCGTGCGCCCGGCGACCGAAGCGGGTGACACGACGCAGGTGATGTTCACCGATCCCACCCTGGGCGAGTCCGAGCGCCGCGCGGTCTTCGTCGATCCCGTCACCGCGGAGTCGGTGGGCGAGCTCGTCGTCTACGGCAGCAGCGGGGCGTTGCCGATGCGCACCTGGATTTCGCAGTTGCACCGGCACCTGCACCTGGGCGAGCCCGGCCGCATCTACAGCGAGCTCGCCGCGTCGTGGCTGTGGGTCATCGCGCTCGGTGGCGTGTACCTGTGGGTGCAGCGCTACCGCACCACCCGCGCCCGCAACGCGGACGCCGCGAGGCTGTGGACGCTCGATCGGTCGAGCCGCGGACGCAACCGCACCCTCAGCTGGCACGGGGTGGTCGGCATCTGGATCGCGGTCGGCCTGGTGTTCCTCTCGGCCACGGGTCTGACGTGGTCGCGGTACGCGGGCGAGAACGTCGGCGAACTCCGTACCGCCCTGAGCTGGACCACTCCCAAGATCGACAAGAAGCTGGATTCGGCGCCCGCTGCCGGCGCCGCCGCATCGGGCGGTCACGACGGGCACGGCGCAGGGCATACCCCCGCGTCAAATCCGGGAATCCTCGACCGCAACGTGGGCGAACTCGACACCGTCCTCGAGGTGGCCCGGCGCGGCGGTGTCACCGGGGCTGTCGAGGCGACCGTTCCCGCCGACGCGGGCACCGCGTTCACCGTCACGCAGACCCGCGAACCGTGGCAGTTCTCGACCGACTCGATCGCAGTCGACGGGGCCACGGGCGCGGTGACGGACGTGTCGCGATTCGGTGACTGGCCGCTCGCCGCGAAGCTGACGTCCTGGGGCATCGCCCTGCACATGGGGTTGCTGTTCGGCCTGCTCAACCAGCTGGTGCTGGCCGCCCTCGCGGTGGCGCTGCTCGCCGTGATCGTCCGCGGCTACCTCCTGTGGTGGCGGCGCCGGCCCACCCGCGGCACGACCCGGGCGGTGGGCAGGCCGCCGGTGCGGGGCACCTGGCGTCGAATCCACCCGGCGGCGGCGGTGGCCGGGGCCGCCTGCGTCGTCCTCGTCGGCTGGTTCGTTCCGCTGCTCGGCGTCAGCCTCCTCGCGTTCCTGCTCGTCGACGTCGCGGTCGGCGCCCTCTCCCGCATCCGGGCAGAGTGAGGGAGCGGGGCACCCGTGCAGCCGCGGCGGTTACGGTTTGGGAACCGGGTGCCCCTCCGAGGCCTGGACGACGACGATGCCGTTTCCGGTGAGACACAGCTGGTATGCCTCACCGGATCCGCGGCCGATCGCGGCGCCCATCTTCGCGGTCTTGCGGATCGTCGAGTGCAGGCCGGTCGACCACAGCACCGCGCTCTGCATGTCGACGTACGTGGGGGTGTCCACGTTCAGGACGACGGGAGTGCCGTAGATAGTGACGGCGAGGACGCCGCGGCCGGTGAACGTCGTGTTGAACAGTCCGCCGCTGAGCATCGACGCCCCCTCGACGCGGTTGATGTCCCAGTTCAGGGAGCTGTCGAACGCGAGGACGTTGGAACCGCTGACGGTCACCGACTCGTCCTCGAGTTCGAGCAGGAAGATCTCGTCGGCGTCGCGGGCGAGGAACACGTCGCCGCTGCCGGAGACCTTCATCAGCGACATGCCCTCACCGGTGAATGCCTTCTTGAAGAACTTTCCGACTCCGCCGCTGCCCTGGTAGGCGAAGTCGACGTCCCCCTGGTAGGCGACCATCGATCCTTGCCGGGCAAAGAAGTGACCGCTGGTTCCGGCCAAGTCCACCTTGAGCATTCGGGGATTCTGAAGCACGAAGGTGCCCGGTTCACCACTGCGTTCCGCGTTCTTCATCAGGTCGCTGCGCATGACGGAATCCTATCCGTCCCGTCAACGAACCCATTCCGGTCCGGGCCCGTTGGCTTCCTCGAAGATCAGCCACGTCTTGGTCGACTGCACACCTTCCAGGCTCTGCAAGCGTTCGAGGACGACATGACGCAGTGCGCTGTTGTCCGGTGCGCGCACCAGGACGAGAACGTCGAAATCGCCGCCCAACAGCGAGAAGTGCTCGACGAAGGGCAGCGTCCGGAGCTGGGTGGAGATCCCCCGCCACGAGTCCTGTCGGATCGAGAGGGCGATGAACGCGGAGGAGCCGAGTCCCGCCTTGGAGTGCGAGATCCGGGTGGTGAAGCCTTCGATGATTCCCGCCTCCTGCAACCGCTCGATGCGGACGTAGGCGTGCGCGCGGGAGATGTGCGCCTTCTCCGCCAGCGCCCGCATCGAGATGCGGCTGTCGGCGACGAGTTCCTTGATGATGCGCCGGTCGATCGCGTCGAGTTCATACGTGTCCGCTGTGCCGCCGGCCATCTGTCCATCCCTGCTGTGGTCGCTCACACTCCGGTGAGACATTCTGCTCCCGATGAGCCGATTCTAGACCATTTGTCTCTGATTCCGCCTTGTCGTTGTCGATAGGTCGTTCAGTTGCGAGCATTGACGAACACAATGCATCTGGAGGTAGACGTGACGCTCGTAGAGCCGCCCCTGGCCACGCCGTATCGGAAGTTCCTTCCCGCCGAGTGCGCGGTGCAGTATCTGGACGCGGCCGGCGAGCTGACCGAGAGCGAGGCCCGGTATCCGAGGCCGAGCGACGACCGTCTGGTCGAGATGTACCGGAACATGGTGCTGGGCAGGCGTTTCGATCAGCAGGCGACGGCTCTGACCAAGCAGGGCCGGCTGGCGGTGTACCCGTCGTCGCGTGGTCAGGAGGCCTGCCAGATCGCGGCGGCCATGAGCCTGCAACCCGGCGACTGGATGTTCCCCACGTACCGCGACTCGGTCGCGCTCGCCGCCCGCGGCATCGATCCGGTCGAGATCCTCAGCATGCTCGCCGGCAACTGGCACTGCGGCTACGACCCAGCCGCCCACCGCAGCGCCCCGCAATGCACCCCGCTGGCCACCCAGTTGCTGCACGCGACCGGTGTGGCCTACGGCGAACACCGCAAGGGAAACGACACGATCGCCCTGGCGTTCTGCGGTGACGGCGCGACCAGTGAGGGCGACTTCCACGAGGCCCTCAACTTCGCCGCCGTGTTCAAGGCCCCGGTGGTGTTTCTGGTACAGAACAACGGATTCGCGATCAGCGTGCCGCTCGCCCGGCAGAGCGCGGCTCCCACGTTGGCGCACAAGGGGGTCGGCTATGGAATCGGCTCCGAGCAGGTGGACGGCAACGACCCGGTCGCCATGCTCGCCGTGATGGACGAGGCCGCGAACTTCGTCCGCGCCGGCAACGGTCCCGTCATCGTCGAAGCCCACACCTACCGGATCGATGCGCACACCAACGCCGACGACGCCACCCGCTACCGCGACTCGGCCGAGGTGGAACAGTGGCTCGGCCGCGACCCGCTGGCCCGGCTGGAGAAGTACCTGCGCGGGAAGGGCCTGCTCGACGACGCAACGTCGGAGGCCCTCACCGCGGACGCCGAGGCCGCCGCATCCGCGCTGCGTGCCGGCATGAACGTCGACCGGCCCACCGACCCGATGGACCTGTTCCGGTACGTCTTCGCCGAACAGACCCCGCAACTTCGAGAGCAGCAAGCGCAGGCGGAAGCCGAACTGGCCGCCGAGTCCGAGGAGAACTGACACCATGCCCGTGCTCACCATGGCCGAGGCCCTGAACACCGCACTGCGCGACGCCCTCACCGCCGACGAGAACGTCGTCGTCTTCGGCGAGGACGTCGGCACCCTCGGCGGCGTCTTCCGCGTCACCGACGGCCTGACCCGCGACTTCGGCGACGACCGGTGCTTCGACACCCCGCTCGCCGAATCCGGCATCATCGGCTTCGCGATCGGCATGGCGATGTCCGGGTTCAAGCCTGTCGTCGAAATGCAGTTCGACGCGTTCGCCTACCCGGCGTTCGAGCAGATCGTCTCCCACGTCGCGAAGATCCGGAACCGCACCAAGGGTGCGCTGTCCGTGCCGATCGTCATCCGGATCCCGTTTGCCGGCGGGATCGGCGGGGTCGAGCACCACTGCGATTCCAGCGAGGGCTACTACGCCCACACCCCCGGCCTGAAGGTCGTGGCCCCGTCCACCGTCGAGGACGCCTACACCCTGCTGCGCGAGGCGATCGACGACCCCGACCCGGTGATCTTCCTCGAACCGAAACGCCTGTACTTCTCCCGCGCCGACGTCGACCTCGCGGTGGGCGCACCGATCGGGCGGGCCGCCGTCCGGCGTCCCGGCCGGGACGC
>NZ_LTCZ01000025.1:0-3534 GCF_001583455.1 Rhodococcus sp. LB1
GACTCCCAATCGGTGCAGGGTTCCGACACGGTGGCCGGGTCGAGTCGTGGATACGATGCGGGGAATCATGCCGGGTGGTTCGTTATGCCGGGTCGGGCCGTCCGGCCGGTTGTCGCCGCAGGTCGGCGAGGGTGAGCGGGGTGGGGTGCCCGGCATAACGCCAGGTTTGTGAGGAGGCTCGTCTTTGGTAATTGATCCAGAGAGGAGTTTGTCGTGAGTGAATTGTCGAAGGTTCGGGTGGTGGGTCCGCTGGCGTCGTATGCGGAGGGGTTCTGGGACGAGTTGGTCCGGTTGGGTTACACGCCGCGAACTGCCAGGGACCACGCCTATGTACTGGCGCACCTGAGTCGCTGGTTGGATCAGGAGGGTGTGGAGCCGGCGGACCTGACCCCGCAGATGGTTGAGCGGTTCGTGTTGGCGCGCAGGCACGCCGGCTACCGCCGAGGATTGACGGCGCGGTCGCTGCGGGCGCTGCTTGGCTATCTGCGGGAGGTCGGTGCCGTCCCGCCGGTCCCGCAACCGGTATCGGACTCTGCGATCGAGGTGCTGCTCGTGAGCTACCGCCGATACCTGTTCGACGAGCGCCGTCTTACGCCGGCGACCGTACGCCTCGACGAAGACATCGCTCGTCGTTTTCTGACGGAGTGCGTTCTGGGCGCCGACCTCGACGTCAACCGGGTCACGCCGGCCGGGGTGACAGAGTTTGTGGTCACCGAATCGCGACAGTACAGCACCGGATCGATGAAGGTACTGACCGTCGCTCTGCGTTCGCTGTTGCGGTTCTTGTGTGTTGCCGGTTTCGTGGAACGGGACCTGTCGGTGGTGGTTCCGGCTGTTGCCGGTCGGCCGATGACCACGCTGCCCAAGGGGGTGGAGGCGTCCGTCGTCGCAGCGCTGCTGGGCAGCTGCGATCGAACCAGATCTGTTGGGCTGCGCGATTATGCGGTGTTGACCCTCCTTGTCCGTCTCGGCCTTCGCGCCGGTGAGGTAGCGGCGTTGACTCTCGACGAGGTGGACTGGCGATCCGGTGAGCTCGTCGTGCGGGGCAAGGGCGGCAGGGTCGATCGACTGCCGCTGCCGCGAGACGTCGGCGAGGCGCTGGTCGACTACCTGCGCAACGGGCGGCCACGATCGTCTTCGCGGGCGTTGTTCGTGCGCGTCTGCGCCCCGGACGGTGCGATGTCGGCCGGATCGGTGGCTATGGTCCCGCGCAGCGCGTCACGCCGTGCGGGCGTGCCGATTGTCGGGGCCCATCGGCTGCGTCACACGGCGGCAATTGAGATACTGGCCGGTGGTGGGTCGCTGGCCGAGGTCGCACAGATACTTCGTCACCATTGTGAGGCGACGACGGCCCTGTACGCCAAGGTGGACCGCGCTGCACTGGAGCTGGTTGTGCGCCCATGGCCGGGAGAGCAGCGATGAGCACGCTGCGCGCCGCGGCCGACGATTACCTCGCGATGCGCCGTGCCCTCGGTTACCAACTGCGCCAGGAGGGCCGAATTCTCGCCAGTTTCGTCGATCACCTCGAACATCATGGTTTGACCCGGATCACCATCGAGGCTGCCCTGGCATGGGCCACGGAACCGGAGCATGCAGATCCGATCTGGTGGGCCAAGCGGCTCACCGTGGTTCGCGGGTTCGCCGGCTACCTGCGGGCCTGGGACGAGCGGACCGAAGTGCCACCCGCCGGGCTGTTGTCGAAGGGTGTTCGCAGACGGACGCCCTACCTGTATTCGCCCGCACAGATCGTTGCCGTGATGGGCGCGGCACGGCGGCTCGACTCACCGCTTCGGGCGGCCACCTTCGAGACGTTTGTCGGGCTGATGGCCGCCACCGGCCTACGCACCGGCGAAGCGATGGGTCTGGACCGCGATGACGTTCACCTTGACGACTCGCTCCTGATTGTGCGGCACTCAAAGTTCGACAAGTCCCGGCAGGTTCCGTTGCACCAGACCACCGCTGATGCGCTCGAGGACTACGCACGCCGACGCGATGAGCTCTGCCCACACCCGGCCGTGCCGTGCTTCTTCCTCTCCGGCGCCGGCACGCGACTCAACCACACCAATATGAGCACGACCTTCGCCGGTCTCCTCGCCGCCGCCGGCGTCACGGCGCCACCGGGTCGGCGTCGCCCCCGACTCTACGATCTACGCCACAGTTTTGCTGTCGCGACGTTGGTGGCATGGTACGCCGACGACGCCCCCGTGCCGGGGCGGCTACCGGCACTGTCCACTTACCTGGGTCACGTCAAACCGTCGTCGACGTACTGGTATCTCGAGTCATCTCCGGAGCTGATGGCCGCCGCCGCGGGCCGGCTCGAACGATTCTGGCAGGAGTCGTCGTGAGCTCACTCGCACCCGTCCTGGAGGCATATTTCACCGAGCGACTGGCCCAACGCCATGCCAGCGGGCATACCGTGGCATCCTACCGGGACTGTTTTTGTCTGCTGCTCCGCTTTACTCAGCGCCGGCTCGGCAAGCCGCCCTCGGACCTCGACGTTGCCGACCTAGACGCGTCGCTGATCGGCGCGTTCCTGAATCACCTCGAGCAGGAGCGGGGGAACTCGATCGCCACCCGCAACAACAGACTGGCCGCGATCCACTCGCTGTTCACCTACGCGGCCCTGCGATGTCCCGAACATGCAGCTCTTATCCAGCGCGTCTTGGCGATTCCCCCGAAACGGTCCGAGTCGACCATCGTCTCGTTCCTGACCCGGACCGAGATCGATGCGCTGCTGGCAAGCCCGGAGCGCACCACCTTCATGGGCCGCCGTGACCACGCACTGTTGCTTGTCGCGATCCAAACCGGACTGCGTGTCGCGGAACTGACCGGTCTGACCTGGGCCGACATTGAACTCGGCGTCGGCGCCCACCTGCGCTGCACCGGGAAGGGTCGCAAGGAACGACGCATCCCCCTGACCAAGGCAACCGCCAAATTGCTCCGCGAATGGTCGCACGAGATACGGAGCGCACCAACCGATCACCTGTTCCCGAGCCGGGACGGGGGACGACTGAGCCGTGACGCCGTGGCAGACCTGCTCGCCAAACATGTCACGGTCGCGGCGCGCGCATGTCCGTCGCTTGCCGCAAAACATATTTCGCCTCACGTCCTGCGTCACACCACCGCGATGACGTTGCTGCACGCCGGTGTCGACATCTCCACCATCGCGCTCTGGCTCGGGCACTCCGATACCAAGGCGACCCAGGCCTACCTCCATGCAGACCTCGCGCTCAAGGAGAAAGCCCTCGCCCGCACCGCACCACCCACGGTCGGCCGCGGTCGTTACCGCCCGCCCGATCCCATCCTCGACTTCCTCGAACACCTGTAATTATGTCGGGCATCCCATCCCGCTCACCCCCGCCGACCTGCGGCGACAACCGGCTGGCCGGTCCGCACCGGCATAACGAGCCACCCGGCATGATTGCCCGCGTCGTATCCTCGGCTCGACCCGGCCACCGTGTCGGCGCCCTGCACCGATTGGGAGTCGACGATCGCCGCGGACGGCAGCGGGTGGCGGCCGCCCTGGACCCGCAC
>NZ_LTCZ01000025.1:3595-31957 GCF_001583455.1 Rhodococcus sp. LB1
AGTACCAGACGGCGGCAGTGCTTTTCGGGACGACCACCACTGCCCGTGGTGTTTCCGGGTGGAGGAAGCAGTGGTTCGAGAATCGCCCATTGAGCGTCGGTCACCGAGGATGACGAGTACACCGCGCACCGATGCCCGAACCCCTGATCCGGGGTAGGGCATGACGGACACAGTGCGATGAGCGATGATGGCAAGTGAACTCCTGGTCGGGTCGTGGCGTAAGCACCTACTGACCTACCAGGAGTTCACCCATTCCTCACCAGTCACACGCCGATCAGCCCGAGTTTTCAGATGCGCTCTCAGAGGTGACGGTCGCTGGTACTGGCACTGGGATCCGGCCTTCGTCGGCTACGCGGACAACCGCGGCAATTCCGACGAGCGGCGGCTCGCCGCCCTGGCCGCCCGGATCACGGTTCCCACCTTGATAGTTCACGGAACGAGGTCGGAGATCGTCTCGCGGGAGGCGGTCGACGAGATGCTCGCCCTGGTGCCGAATTCCGAGGCCGTCGAAGTGGACGCGGGGCACATGATCGCCGGCGACGACAACGAGGCGTTCGCCCTGCACCTCGAAGGCTTCCTCGAACGGGCTCTCCCGTCACGCTGAGCAGAGTCAGCCCTTCGTGCCTGCGACCATCACCGCGACCATCGTCACCGGCTTGTCCGTTCGGTTGCTCCACGCGTGCTTGTTGCCCCGGTTGATCACCGTGTCACCCGGCCTGAGCAGGGTCTCACCCGTCTCGTAGATCGCATAGATCTCACCGTCGATGATCGTCGCGATATCGACGGTCTCGGTGGCATGCAATCCGACGATCTCGTCGCTGTCCGCCTTGGCGTCCTCGCCGTGCAGGTTTCCGATCGACGCCGCGTAGACAGCCGGATCGATTTCGCTGTCGGGTGGAAATGTCGCCAGGCGGACGACGAGCCCACTGGCGGGCGGCGCGAGTTCCACCTCGGGCTCGAGGGTGTCACCGTCGGTGAAGACGGCGGGGAGTGCATCGACCCTCCACACGTCGTTCACGGAGAAGGCAGGCAGTGCGACCCGAGTGCCGGTGGTCTCGTCCACGACAATCGTCGACTTGCCGTCGGCGTCGACCGGCGCCCGTGCAACGGAGTGTCCAGATAATTGGACACCTTCACCCCGGCTCCCCGGCCGACGTTCAGCATGGCGAACTCGCCGAATCAAGAACCACGGAGGTTGCATTGACGACTCGGAACCCATCGGCGACCAAACGAATACGGTCGACTCAGCGGATGCGGCGAGCGCGAATACGTACGACCGTAATGGCGATCAGCCTTGCTGCGACTGTGTCCGTCGGCGCTGTTGCCGCTCCCTCGGCAGGCGCGGCCCCGACGAATGATGCGGCGGGACCGAGCTACCTCCTGGTCGGTGGCACAGGTTCGTCGAACATCGGGGTGTTGCGCGAATCGAATGGTCGCTTGACTCCCGTCGGGCAGCCCGTGCCCACCAATACCGGCACGCTGTCGATCGCGGTCACAGCGAATGGTCGATTCGGTGACGATCCCCGGAGCGACGAGCGGTCTGTCCATTCCGGTGGGCGAGCGCACGCGGTGACTGCAGCGAAGGAAGGAGCCGATGTCCGTGATCAGACCGGGCTCGACGCGGTCATCGCCAACGCCGGACTGTGGGATCTCGGGCCCAAGTCCTGGGAAATCACTGACCCGCGTGCCCGGAAGACGTTGGCGCAGAGGTTCGTCGACCAGTTCGAGGTCCGCACCCTCGCGCCCGGCAAGGCCACCCTCGAGGAGTTGAGCGGTGGAAATCAGCAGAAGGTCGTACTCGCCAAGGGACTGACCCGCAAGCCGCTGGTCGCCATCATCGACGAGCCCACCCGCGGTGTGGATCTGGGCACGATTCCGGAAATTCACGCGATGATCCGCGCTCTCGCCGACGACGGAGTCGCGGTGGTGGTCATCTCGTCCTACCTGCCCGAGATCCAGGCACTGTCCGATCGGGTCCTGGTCGCACGCGCGGGCAGCATCGCAGCCGAGTTCTCGCCGGAGGAAGCCGACGAGGAGAGCCTCATGTTCGCGGCGGTGCACTGACGCGCAGCGCCACGACCTCCGTCACGACACCCGTTCGACGAGATTCACCTTGACGTGGTCCGGTCGCGCGAGGGTGCGGTCGGGCACGAGCTCGACGATCGCCTTGACGCCCAGCGCCGACCGGACCCGCTGCTCGATCGACGACCGCAGCTCGTCCTGCTGCTCGGTACCGACTCCGTCGGAATACTCCACGACCAGCATGAGCGGCTTCTGGGTCGAGTGCCCCTCGAAGTCGACGCGGATACGCATCTCGCCGGTGGTGGCCGGCGCCAGCTCCGACACCAATTGCTTGACCGCGGAAGGAAAGAGGTTGATGCCGCGCACGATCAGCATGTCGTCGGTCCGGCCGACGCACCGCACCTTGTACCCGGTGCGGCCACATGCGCAGTCGGTGCCGGTGACCACCACGTGGTCGCGGGTGCGGAACCGCAGCAGCGGCGACGCCTGCCGGCGCAGCGCCGTGTACACCAACTCTCCCCGCGCGCCCGCCACGGGCGCGACGATTTCGTCGGTCTCCGGATCGATCAGCTCGGCCACCATCAGGTCCGGGGAGAGGAAGTGCATCCCGTCACCCGCCTCGCACTCGCCCCAGTAGATGCAGGCGATGTCGGTGCCGCCGAGCATCTCCCGCGACGTGGCGCCCCACAACGACTCGAGCTTGCCGCGTACCGCGGGCAGGCCGCCACCGGGCTCGCCGCCCACGCTGATCGCGCGCACGCCCAGATCGCGGGCCTGCAGGCCGAGGATCGACGGTGCCTGCTCGGCCAGATACGCCAGGAAGTTCGGCGTGCCGATCAGCGCGTCGGGCCGCTGGTCCGCCTGCACACGCAGGAGTCGCTCGGCGCCCGCCTCCGCGCCGATCGGAATGTCGACGATGCCCATGTACTGCGCCATCTGCACGACGGGGATCCCGCCGACGAAACCCTTGCTCATCCCGAAGCCGTGCAGCAACCGGTCGCCGGGTCGAAAACCGTTGGCGTACAGGGCCCGCGCTCCGAGTTCGCACCAGACGTCGATGTCGCGCCGCGTCAACCCGACGTAGGACGGGCTGCCGGTGGTGCCCGACGACGCCTGGATCTGCACGATGTCGACGGCATCGGCCGCGACATGGTTTCCCAGCGGCGGCGTGGCCGCCAGACTGTCCCGCAGTTCCTGCTTCTCGGTGAACGGCAGGCCCGCGAGGTCCTCCACCGTGCGCACACGGGCGACGTCGACGGAATGCGCGGCGAACTTCGCCTTGTAGAAGTCGCTGCGGGCGGCCAGATAGTCGAGTTGCTCGCGCAGCCGACGATTCTGCAGATCCGCAGCGTCGCCGGGCGCAAGCGACTCGACCGCGCTCCAGTGCCGCGCCGAATGGGGAACAGCCATGGTGCGATCCCTCTTCCTACTCGAATTCGGCCCGGATGGCGTCGGTGTGCGCGCCGAGGGCGGGCACCGCGCCGCTGCGCACCGGCCACCCGTCGGCCACCGCGGGCGGCAGCAGCGCCGGCACCGGGCCCGACGGGGTACCCACCTCACGCCACCGTCCCCGCTCGACCAGCTGCGGGTGCTCGGCCAGGTCACGCACGCTGTTGAGCCGGGCGTTGCCGATCCCCGCGGCGTCCGCCGTCTTCTGGATCTCCGCCAGCGTGTGCTCCGCGCACCACGCCCCCACGACCGCGTCCAGTTCGTCACGCGCCTCGACGCGATTGTCATTGTGCGCGTAGGGCGGTTCGTCGACGAGCTCCGGCCGGCCGATCATCTCGGCGAGGCGTCGCCACTCCCGGTCGTTGGTGGTCCCGAGCACCGCGGTCTGCCCGTCGGAGGTGGGGTACGCGCCATAGGGCGCGATCATCGGTGAGCCCATGCCGACCGGCACCGGCTCGGTGCCGGCGTGGATCACCTGATTGAGGGCGAACCCCATCATCTCGGCGACGGTGTCGAGCATGGCGATCGGGATGACCGCTCCGCGTCCGGTCCGCTCCCGGTCGTAGAGCGCCGCCAGCACCGCCGAGTACGCGTACAGCGCGGTGCCGACGTCGGCCACCGGTATGCCCGGCTTGGCCGGATGCCCCGGTGTGCCGGTGATGCTGCAGGACCCGCCCTCCGCCTGGATGAGCAGGTCGTACGCCCTCTTGTGGTCGAGGGGACCGCCCTTCCCGTAGCCGGAGATGTCGACCACGATCAGGCGCGGGAAGTCACGCGAGAGGTCCCGGGTGCCGATCCCCAGCCGGTCGAGCGCGCCGGGCGCGAGGTTGCTGACCACGACGTCGGCGGTGGCGAGAATGTTCCGGAAGATCCCCATGTCGGCTGCGGACTTGAGGTCCAGCGCCGCCGACTCCTTGCCGTGGTTCAACCACGTGAAGTGTGCGGACATCCCGCCGACCACGGAGTCGTACGCGCGCGTCGAGTCGCCGTAGCCCGGGGCCTCCACCTTGATCACGCGTGCCCCGAGGTCGGCGAGGTGGCGCGTGCAGAGAGGCGCCGAGATGGCCTGCTCCAGTCCGACCACGGTGATGCCGGCGAGCGGCCCCTGCGTTTCCTGTTCGGTTCCGGTCACGAGAACTTCGGCTCCCGCTTCTCGCGATGCGAGGACACGCCCTCGACCACGTCGGGACCACCGAAGCCGTAGAACTCCAACCCCAGTGACGCGTCGAAGATCGGCATGGCCTGCCGGTACCAGCCGTTGAGGGCCATCTTGGTGCCCTGGATACCGGCCCGGGAGCCGGCGGCCAGCTTCCGCGCGATCTCCATCGCCCGGTCCTGCACCTGGTCGTCGTCGACGCACAGCGACACCATGCCGATCCGCTCCGCCTCCTCACCGGTGAGCACCTCGTTGGTGAGCAGGTGGTACTTGGCCTTCGCCATGCTCGTCAGCAACGGCCAGCAGATGGCCGCATGGTCCCCGGCGGCGACACCCAGCCGGACGTGGCCGTCGACGATCTTGGTGCGACGGCCCGCGACGGAGATGTCGGCGAGCAGCGCGGCCACGAGGCCGGCACCGGCGGCCGGTCCGTTGATCGCGGAGATGATCGGCTGCGGGACCTCGATGATGTTGCGCACCAGGTCGCGTGCCTCACGCATCACTCGCGTCCGCGACGAGTAGTCGCCGATCATGGCCTCGACGAGATCGAAGCTGCCGCCCGCCGAGAAGGCCCGCTCACCGGCGCCGCGAATGATCACGGCGCGTACCGACTGGTCGAGACCGATCACCGGCCAGATGTCGGCCAGCTCGCGGTGCGCGTCCGGGCCCACCGCGTTGAGGTTCGGCCCGTCCAGCATGATGCGGAGAATGCCTTCTTCCGGGCGATCTACCTTCACGGACGTGAAGTCCTCGTAGCTGGTCACTGGTGCTTCCTTCCTGGGAAATTCTCGGGTCGATCGGTGTGCCGGCGATTCGGTCAGTCGCCGAGGCCCCACCGCGACGCGACGTCCGCGGTGGCGACCGTGCCCACCCGCGGTGTCTCGGGTTCGCGAGCGGGTGTGCCGCTGAAACGCGGCGCGGGCATCGGATGCAGGACACCGCCGACGGTCCGGTACACGCCGCGCTGGGTGTTGTGGGGATCCACCGCGGCCTCGTCGAACGTGAGCACCGGGGTGACGCAGGCATCGGTACCCGCGAACACCTTCTCCCATTCGTCACGGGTGCGGCACTCGACCGCGTCGCCGATGAGCTTCCGCAAATGCGGCCACGCGGCGCGATCGTTCTGGTCGGGCCAGTCGGCGGTATCGACGCCGAGTCGCGAGGTGAACTCCCGGTAGAAGTCGGGTTCGAGCGCGCCGACGGCGATGTAGCCGCCTTCCGCGCACCGATAGGTGTCGTAGAACGGTGCTCCGGAGTCGAGGAAGTTCGTCCCCGGATCGTCCGAGTAGAGGCCCGCGGCGCGCAGGCCCTGGAGCTTGGCGGTGAGGGCCGCGACACCGTCGACCATCGCCGCGTCGATCACCTGCCCCCGCCCCGTGCGGGCGGCGGAGACCAGGGCGCACGCAATGCCGTACGCGCCCATGGCGCCGCCTGCCGCGTAGTCACCGAGCAGGTTGATCGGCGGGCGCGGCGCACTGTCGGACCGTGCCATGGCGTGCAACGCGCCGGACTGCGCCACGTAGTTGATGTCGTGTCCGGCGTCCCGCGAACGCGGCCCCGTCTGTCCGTAGCCGGTCAGCCGGACGTAGACGAGGCGCTCGTTGCGTGCCATCACCTCGTCCGGTCCGAGCCCGAGCCGTTCGGTCACGCCGGGCCGGTATCCCTCGATGAAGACGTCCGCGGCTTCGGCCAGGCGCAGCACACTCTCGCGTCCGTCCGGGTCCTTGAGGTCGACGGCCACCGCGTCGACGCCCCGGTTGACCACGTCGACTTCCTCGGTCAGACCGTCCGTCTGGCTGAGGGCGCGGGCCGACCGGTTCGGTGGCCGCACCACCCGCACCACGTCGGCTCCCATGTCGGCGAGCAGCATCGAGACGTACGGCACCGGGCCCATTCCCGCGAGCACCAGTGCCCGGACTCCAGCCAGCGGACCGGTCATCGTCACACTCCTTCGTCGGTGGGGCTCAGTACGACCGCGGCAGGCCGAGCACCTGCTGCGAGACGTAGTTGCGCACCATCTCCTGCGAGAACGGCGCGTTGCGCAGGAGGCGCACCTCCCGCCACAGCCGCTCGATGTGGTACTCCTTGGCGTACGCGTAGCCGCCCAGTGTCGAGAACACGCGGTCGCACGCTTCGAAGCCGGCCTCGGCGCCGAGGTACTTCGCTGCCGCGGCCTCGTGCCCGCACTCCTGCTTGTCGTCGAAGAGTTTCGCGGCGTGCATCGCCATGCGCTCGGCCGCCTCGAGGCGGATCCACGAGTCCGCGAGCGGATGGGCGACGGCCTGGTTCTGGCCGATCGGGCGATCGAACACCACCCGGTTCTTCGCGTACTCGGTGCCGATCTCGAGGGCCGCGCGGCCGAGGCCGATGCCCTCCATCGCGACGACGATGCGTTCGGGGTTGAGTCCGTCGATGATGTAGTAGAAGCCCTTGTCGACCTCGCCGACCACGTCCTCGTCGGCCACGAACAGGTTGTCGATGAACAGTTCGTTGGTGTCGATGGCCGCGCGCCCGAGCTTGTCGATCTCGCGGATCGTGACGTGCTTGGGGTCGAGTTCGGCGAAGAAGATGGTCATCCCGTGCAGCGGCTTGTCGTCGCGCCGCGGCGCCGTGCGGGCCAGCAGCAGGATGCGGTGCGCGTTCTGGGCGTTGGTGATGAACACCTTCTGGCCGTTGATGACCCAGCCGCCGTCGACCTTGGTCGCCTTCGTCTTGATGCGGGACGTGTCGACACCGGCGGTCGGCTCGGTGATGCCGAACGCGGTGAGCATCTCACCCGAGGCCAGCTTGGGGAGATACTTCTTCTTCATCTCCTCCGAGCCGTACCGGACGATCGGCGCCGGCGGGAAGACGTAGAAGTGGATCGCCGAGCCACCGCTCATGCCGCCGCCGGACGACGCGATCTCGCCCATCATCACGGCAGCCTCCTGCAGGCCCAGACCGATCCCGCCGTACTCCTCCGGGATCATCGCGCCGAGCCAGCCCCCGTCCGCGAAGGCCTTGATGAAATCCCAGGGGTATTCGTGCTTGTTGTCCTTGTCGAGCCAGTAGTTGTTGTCGAACTTCCGCGCCAGCTCGCGAGTCGCCTTGCGGACGATCTCGATGTTGCTTTCGGTGTCGAAATCTGCCATCTCAGTACTCCTAGTCTTCGCCCGCGTACACGGGAATGTCCTCGAGCGGCGTCGCCGGGTCGAGCGACGACATGTCGCCGATCGGGGCACCGATGAACCGCGACCGGATGGCGCGGCGCATGATCTTTCCGTTCTTCGTCTTCGGCAGCGTCGGCACCGTATAGACCTCGGGCGCAAAGGATTTGCCCGCGTTAGCCAATGCCGTCGCCTGCAGGTCGTCGTTGTCGACACCGTCGGCGCGCAGGACCGCGAATGCCACCGCGCGCTGACCGCGCATCTCGTCCGGCACGCCGATCACCGCGACCTCCGTGATCCGGTTGTCACGCAGCAGGGCGGCCTCGATCTCAGCCGGCCCCACGCGGCGCCCGGAGAGCTTGATCGTGTCGTCCGAGCGGCCGTGGATCCGCCACATGCCGGCAGAGTCGACGCTCGCGAGGTCGCCGTGCACCCAGACGCCGTCCCAGCGACTCCAATAGGTGTCCAGGTAGCGGTCCCGGTCCTGCCAGAAGGCGTGCGTCATCCCGGGGAACGTGTTGAGCACCGCGAGTTCGCCGATCTGGCCGACGACGGGCTTACCGTCGTCGTCGAGGACGGCCGCATCGACGCCGGGCAGTGGCCCGGTGAACGCCGCCGGCGCGGCGGGGAGGAACGGGTAGCCGACGAGGATCCCGCCACCGACCTCGGTGCCGCCGCTGTAGTTGACGATCGCGCGCTCTCGCCCGCCGACCTCGTCGAACAGCCAGAACCAGGTCGGCTCGTCCCAGGCCTCGCCGGTGGAGACGAACGTCTTCAGGGTCGGCATCGCCGGAGCGCTGCCGTCGCCCGCCGCCTTGAGTGCGCGTGCCGCCGTCGGTGCGATGCCCTGCACGGTGACGCCGTTGCGGTTCACGATCTCCCACATACGATTCGGTGTGGGGTGGGTGGGCAGGCCCTCGATCATCACGATGGTCGCACCGAGCTGCAGCGGACCGGTCATGAGCATCGGGCCCACCAGCCAACCGAGGTCGGTGATCCAGGAGACCACGTCGTCGGCGTGCACGTCGAAGCCGTAGGCGAAGTCGACCGCTGTCTTGGCCGCGAAACCGCCGTGCGAGTGCACGATTCCCTTCGGCCTGCCCGTCGTTCCGGACGTGTAGACGATGGCCAGCGGATCGTTCGACTCGGTCTTCGCGGTCGGCACCGGCTCCGGATCGGCCGCCAGTTCGTCGTAGTAGACGTCACGGCCTTCCTGCATCGGCACGTCGGTTCCCAGGTGCCGGATCACCACGACGGAGCGCACCGTCGGCGCCTGGGCGAGTGCGGCATCTGCGGTCGCCTTCATCTCGACGACCTTGTCGCGGCGCGTCGTGCCGTCGGCGGTCACCAGGAGGACGGCGTCCGAATCCTGCAGACGCGTGGCCAGGGCGTCGGGCGCATATCCACTGAACGTGGGCACCGCGACCGCGCCGATCATCGCGATCGCGAGAAAGGCCACGGCGGCCTCGGGCACGACCGGCATGAACAACACCACACGATCGCCCCTACGGACTCCCAGGCCCGCGAGGTGCGCCGCGAATCGGCTCACCTCCGCCGCGAGTTCCGCGAAGGTCAGCGTGCGCCGCTGTCCCCCGTCGCCCTCGTAGACCACCGCGGTCTTGCCGGCGAGGGCACCGCGTGCGTGCCGGAGGGCTGCCAGTTCCGCGACGTTGATCCGGCCACCGGGGAACCATCTCGGGAATTCCTTGCCCTCGGACTCGTCGAGAACACGGTCGAACGGCACCGAGAACTCGACGTCGAGGTCGGCGAGCGCCTCGCGCCAGAACCACTCGGGATCGGCGACGGCGCGACGACCCAGCTCGGCGACGGCGGCGGCGTCGTCGCCGAAGCCCCAGCTCTTCATCGCCGCGAGCAGCCTCGCGCGCTCGCGCACCGCGGGGCCGGGAACCCAGGCCATCTCCTCGGGCTGGCTACTGATGCCCATTTCCGTGTTCTCCTCGTCTGGGACTGTCGGTCGTCGGGTCGGGGTGAGCGATCAGGCCGACTTCTTGAGCATCAGGCCGACGCGGGTGGCGTCGCACACGATCTCGTCACGCTGGTTGATGCCGTAGTGACGGAAGGTGACGATGCCGGAGTCGTTGCGGCTCTTCGACTCCCGGGCCGACACGATCTCGGTGCGCACGTGGATGGTGTCACCGTGGAACACCGGCTTCGGGAACTTGATCGAGTCGAAGCCGAGGTTGCCGAGGGTGGTCCCGTACGTGGTGTCGTGCATCGAGATACCGGCAACGAGGCCGAGGAGGAACAGGCTGTTCACCAGACGCTGCCCGTGGATGGAGTCCTTGCTGTACTCCGCATCCAGGTGGAGCGGCGCCATGTTCAACGTCATCGTGCTGAACAAGACGTTGTCGGTTTCGGTCACGGTGCGGCGCACCTCGTGATCGATAACCATTCCCGGTGCGAATTCCTCGAAGTACAGACCCGGCATGTGACGTCCTTTCTCTCGAGCGACGACGAGTACGACCGTCGGTCGCTGCAGTTCGTAGCCTCACCCTAGATTAAATATATTATGCATGCAAGGTCTCGATATTTAGTGCCCGATGTATTGCACAACTCGCGTTTCAGGTGAATAGTATATGATGTATAACACACAGCGTTGACGGAGTGATCTCGACGACCAGAACGAAGGGCACCCTTACGTGAACAACACTGAAGAAAACCTCATGACCAACCCTGTGCCCACGCAAGTCCCGCGGTCCGAACCGACAACAGAACCTCGCAAAGTGACCGCATGGGGTATCACGGGAATGCTCGTGGTGCTGTACCTCATGAACGCGTCCGACAAGGCGGTGTTCGGCCTCATCGCCCAGCCGCTCAGCGAGGATCTCGGGCTCAGTGCGTCACAGATCGGCTTCACCGGCAGCATGTTCTTCCTCGCCTTCAGCTTCGGCGGCTTCTTCGCGGGACCGATCAACAAGGTTCTCGCGCTCCGGTGGTCCATCGCGATCATCGCCGTGCTGTGGGGCGTCGTCATGCTGCCGCTCGTCGTGTGGTCGACGTTCGCAGTCCTGCTCGCGAGCCGGATGCTCCTCGGGCTCACCGAGGGGCCGACATCCGCGCTGCTGCACACGGCCGCCTACTCGTGGCATGCGCCCGCGAAGCGAGGTCTGCCGAGCGCGCTCATCATCAGCGGAAGCATGCTGGCCAAGATGGCCGTCGTTCCGATCCTCGCGCTCGTGGTGGCCGAGTACGGGTGGCGAGCAGCCATCATCGTGCTCGCATTCGCGACCACACTGTGGTGCATCCCGTGGCTGCTGACCTGGCGTCCCGGCCCGTACACCGTGGGCGGCAAGCACACGTCCGCGGACGACGCCACCGACAGCGAGCCGGCAGTCCGCTGGCGGCGTCTGCTCACCTCGAGGACCTTCGTGTCCGCCGTACTCGTCGCGATGAGCGCCTACGCGCTCATGACCGTCGTGCTCACCTGGCTGCCTTCGTACTTCGAGCAGGGATTGGGATACTCCCGCCTCGAGTCGGGCACTTTGTTCGCGGCACCGAGCTTCGTCGGGCTCGCGACGCTCATCGGCGGATCCTGGCTGAGCGATCGCGGGATCAGCCGCGGCCTGTCCATCCGCCTGGTCCGCGTGGTCGTGCCGTGCGTCGGCGTCATCGTCGCCGGGGTGCTGCTGGTGAGCCTGCCGGCCCTGGGGTCTCCGCTTCTCGCGGTCTGCGCAGTCTCGGTGGCGTACGGGCTGGTTGTCGCGATATTCCCGCTGCTCAATGCCGCGGTGATCGCGACGTGCCCGCCGCGCCAGACAGCCGGTGTCATCGGCGCCTTCTTCGCGTTACAGGCCATCGGCGGGATCATCGGGCCGTGGTCGATGGGGATCGTCGTCGACGCCTCGGCTAGCAAGATCGACGGGTACCAGGCGGCGTTCCAGTGTCTGGGCATCGTGGGTGCCGTCGTCGCGATCGTCGCACTGATTCTCGCCGACCCGGCGCGTGATCGCGAACTCCTCCGCGTCACGCGCTGACCCGCCGGCCATCCGCTACGCATTCCGCATTGTGCCCAGCACTTCTGGCAACCGTCAGTAGTGCTGGGCACAAACGTCTGTCCTCCGGCCGGCGATGCTTCGGGCCGGTTGCCCCTTCTCGTCGTTCAATATATTATGTTTTCAGTGTCGGCATCGGCACGACATACCTCGTCGAACGATCGGAGCGTGTTCTGTGAGAACATCGCACGCCGCACCGGATGGCGATGTCGCCCCTGAGGAATGGCGGCTGCGCGCGCGGTGCCGTGGCATGGATATCACCGTGTTCTACCTCGACGAGGACGGCAAGAATTCCCAGCTTCAGAGTGAGCGCATCGCGAAGAATATTTGCCGACGGTGCCCGGTGATCAATGAATGCCGTCAGTACGCCATCCATTTCGGCGAACAACACGGCGTGTGGGGCGGATTGACTCCGCGAGAACTCGGCGCTGCCAGAAAATGGAGCCGCTGGCAGAGGAAGCCGGGGTAGGGCTGTAGCGAGCGCCTGCATATCGAACAGGCAGCGGGTTTGGGTTTGCAATCAGTGCGTTCGCTCACGATTCGCTACGCGGACTCGGCGCTCTCGCGCTCGGCGGCCGCCAGCACAGCCTCGACCACCAGATCGTAGATCGTCCGACGATCGATTCTGGTCAGCTCCGTGATGTGGGCACGGGCCGTCGGAAACTCGCCGTCGGGAAGATGCGCGTAGATGCGCGTCCACGACGCGGCGTCCTTCGCCTGGATCTCGGAGTCCAGGGTGGCGAGTACGGCGACCTGCCCGGCGAGCCCGAGCGTGGCGTCGGCGAATGCCCGGTAGTACCGGACCGTGGCTTCGCGTGACAGACCCGACCGCGCGAACGTCTCGAGGATCAGCTCGACCATTCGGCGCTCTGCCGGACCGCCCGTCGTGCGGGCGAACGTCAGCGCCGCGATAGCAGGTGAGCGGACCGCGGTCGCCCAGATCCGATCGGCGATGCGCCGCAACGTATCCTGCCAGTGCTCGCTGTCGGGCACCTCTCCGATCTCCTCGAGCTCGACGGCGGTCGCATGGTCGTAGACGGCCAGCAGCAACTCGTCCTTGTCACGGAACAGCCGGTACAGAGTCGTCGCATCGACCTTCAGTTCCTCACCGAGGCGACGCATCGTCAGCCCCGCGACGCCGTCACGCTGAGCCAGTTCGAACGCGGCCTTCACCGCGGCTTCCTGCTGCAGCCCCTTGCGCTCACGCCGCGTCGTCCGCGCCGGCGTTGTGGCGCGAACGGTGTCCTTCGCCATTCTGCTCCCCTCGATCCCTCGACCGATCCACCGTAGCAATACAGCACCTGCACATCGCGCTACCCACAAAGTTGTCAACAGCGTTGACAACATCGTTTCGGCAGAGTTTAGTGGTCGTCGCCACAGCACTACTTCAAGGAGTTCGCATGACGGAATCGCGGGTCGCGACAGCGACTGACGAACCACAGTTGACGCCGCGACTGACACTTCCGTCAGTAGTGGCATTCGGGTTGTCCTACATGGCTCCGAGCCTGGTCATGATCATTTTCGGCGTCATCGCAGTCGTCAGTGCCGGCACCGCGCCCACGGCGTTCCTGGTCGCGACAGGGGCGATGCTGCTCACCGCACTGAGCTACGCACGGCTGGCGCGCATCTACCCGGTCTCGGGTTCGGCGTACTTCTACGCCCGCCGCAACCTCGGCTCGGCGGCCGGGTTCCTGGTCGGATGGGCGATCCTGTTGGACTACCTGTTCTTGCCGATGGTCGCGTGGCTGGCGCAGTCGATCCTGCTCAACGCACAGTTCCCGGCGGTTCCGATCTGGCTGTGGATGTTGATCAACGCCGGCTTGACGACGGCGATCAACGTCATCGGGATCGCGCTTGCCGATCGTCTCAACCGGCTGCTGCTCGCCGTCTCCACCTTCTTGGTACTGCTCTTCTTCGCGTACTGCATCAAGTTCCTCGCCGGCAATCCGGTCGCCTCCTACGGCGAACCGTTCTGGAACTCCAACAGCACGGTCGCCGGCATCTCCGCGGCAGCGGCGATCGCGGCGTACTCGTTTCTCGGTTTCGACGCGGTGACCACACTCGCCGAGGAGACCAAGGACGCCGCGCGAAACATCCCCCGGGCCATCATCTGGATCGTCTCGATCGGCGGCGTCATCTTCTTCGTCGTGGCCTATGTCATGCAGCTCGTCCACCCCGGCGACATCTTCGACGATGCACAGGCCGCGTCGTACGCAATGTCGGTGCAGGTCGGTGGTCAGTTCTTCGCCGATTGGACCAACCTCGCCGGAATCATCGCAGGATCGGCATCCTGCCTTGCCGTCCAGCTCAGCTCGAGCCGTCTACTGTTCATCATGGGCCGCGACGGCGTGCTTCCCCGCCGATTGTTCGGAAAGCTCAACGGCCGTACCCGGACTCCCGTGTTCTGCGTGCTCGTCACGGGCGGCATGTGCTTCCTCGGTATGAACATGCCGCTCGAAACCGCGACGGGATTCATCAACTTCGGCGCGTTCACGGCCTTCAGCGCAGTCAACCTCTGCGTCATCGTGTACTACCTGCGAAACTACGCCACACGGCAGTTGAGTGCCGTCCGCTTCGTGGTCATGCCGCTCGTCGGCGCCGTCGTGACGCTGTACATGATCACCCAGCTCAGCGAACATGCACTGATCTCCGGAATCGCCTGGTTGGCAATCGGAATCGTCTACCTCGTCTGGCTCACACGCGGTTTCCGCCGGCCGACGCCCGAAATGAGCTTCACCCACGAGCAGGCGGTCATCGTGGCCGCCGAAGAGAGCAGCGAGGGCGCGAGATGATCGACGACACCAAGACGATTGTCAGCCTTGCGGATTGGCAGAGCCCACCGATCAACCGGTACACCTTCGGCCGAATGCGGCAAGTCGTGCCGTCGGCACAGGTGGCTGCCGGATCGGCGCCACTGCGACTCACCGACGGCGACCCGCTCGATCTCGATCTCCCCGTCGGCACCGAAACGCTCCGTTCGGTACTCGACCGCACCTACACCGACGGATTCATGGTCCTCCACAACGGCAGTGTCCGCGCCGAGCTGTACCCCGGAGACCTCGAACCCGGCCGGACGCACATGCTGTTCTCGGTCAGCAAATCAATCGTCGGAACCGTCGCGGCACACTTGATCGCAGCCGGTCTGCTGGACCCGGAAGCCGCACTCACCGAGTACATTCCGGAGCTTGCAAACTCCGGTTACGCGGGTGCCACTGTGCGCCACATCCTCGACATGCGTTCCGGCATCCGATTCTCCGAAGAATATCTGGAACCGGGCGCCGAGGTGCGCTACCTCGATCAGGCCGTGGGCTGGATTCCGCGCGTCGACGATTGGGTACCGCCGTCGCTCTACCAGTTCCTTCCGATGCTGAAAGCGGCTCGCCCCCACGGCGGCCCTTTCGAATACCGATCGTGCGAAACGGATGTACTCGGCTGGGTGTGCGAACGCGCCGCCGCCGACCGCATGCCGGCGCTGCTGTCGCGGCTCGTGTGGTCGAAGTTCGCCGCCGACGACATGGACGCCGGGGTAGACCGTGCCGGAGCCGTTTTCGCGGACGGCGGCCTCGCCGCGACGCTCCGGGACGTTGCACGATTCGGTGAGATGCTCCGCCGCGGCGGACGCATCGGCGCCGAACAGGTCGTGCCGCTGCACTGGATCGACGATTCCCTACGTGGCGCGCCCGATTCGTATGAGGCATATTCCCAATCGCCGACCGGAACGCCGTTCCCGGGCGGAATGTACCGAAATCAGTTCTGGATTCCCCACCCCGATCGGCGTGTGCTGTTGTGTCTGGGAATCTACGGTCAGTCCATCTACATCGACATCGACCGGGGCGTCGTCGTCGTGAAACTGTCGTCCTGCCCGACACCGGTGAACGACGAACTGGACAACGCCGCATTCGCCGCGGCCGAGGCCGTCGCCGCAGCGTTGGCCTGAACGGTCACAGCATCAGGGCGTGCGGAGGCCCCGGTCCACGACCGCGGGGGCCGCGCACGTCCGCCTGTCCAACGGACGGGATTCGGTAAACACGCCTCGCCGTACGACTGAACAATGCCGTCCTCTCCGAGGCAGAGAAGGCTTCCGTAACGGACTTCAGCGCATTCCACAGGGGCACGAATCCGCACGATCGAGCATCCGGCGGAAAGTTACTCTCCATCATGCAGCGGTCCGCACCAAACGCCTCCACCGCGGTTTCGACGTATGGGCGCCAGATCTCTGCCAGTTCATCCGAACCGGCCTTGGTCTCCCGACTTTCGAGGCCGAAACCCCAGAAGGGCAGGCCTAGACCACCGATCTTGCAGACGACGTTGGGACGTCGAGCAAGATCATGCAGGGAGACTCGCCAGCTTCGAAAGATTGCGGTGCTCTCCTCAGCGTTCGTTTCCATGGCTATCGCCAACCCCAGATGGTTCAGGATCATCGTCGTCTCTGGAACGGAGTCCGCCAATCTGCTCAACTCTGGGAGCTGATGGTGGAGGACGGCGGCGTCGAAAGTGAGTTCTCGTTTCCCGAGCTCGCGCAGTCCTGACACGAGTCCCGGGCGGCGGATGAGTCCACTCGGGGGACGGTGTGTGATGTACCGATACGGCGCCTCCGACGGGTGTTCGATCAGTATCTGTCGGACCCCACGGAAGCGGTCGGGTGCGGTCGAGAGCGCGAGATCGAGGAACTCTCCCGCGGGCTCGCCGACGGTGAGGTCTGCGTAGCCCACAATCGCGGCCGAGACCCGGCAGGGTCCGTAACCGCCGCTGTCACTCATCGCGGCCACGCCGTTGGCGAACTCGACCTCACCAATCGCGCGCAACTGCGCCGGACCGTAGGTGCGTGCCATCGCCTGGGTTTCGACGTACACCGAGGCAACGATGTTGTGCCCCGCCGAGGCATCCGCCAGATAGTCCTCGAACATGTAGCGACCGGTCGGGCGGTCGAAGAGGTGGTGGTGCGAGTCGACGATCTCGAGGTCGGGATCGAGGATCGGTTCACTCGTCCTGCCGTTGTGTTCGGTCATAGTGGTTCCCTTCCTGCTGCGCAGACCTAGGTCAGCTCGTCGGGATCTCTGCATCATTCTCTTGTTCCAGGACGGTCTCGAGCGTCGCTATCGCCGTCACGGCATTGGGCCATCCTGCGTAGAACGCGAGATGGGTGATGATTTCGACGAGTTCATCTTGTTGTACGCCGTTGTCCAATGCCCGCGAAAAATGCCCCGGCAGTTGGTTTTCCCGGCAGAGCGCGACCAGCGCAGCCACGGTTATCAGACTGCGGTCGCGTGGGGACAACCCAGGTCGCTCCCAGACGTCACCGAACAGCACATCGTCTGTCAACGATGCCAGCTTCGGCGCGAGAGTGCCGAACATCCTCTGCGCACGGCTGACAGTTCTCTCTTCGGCATCTTCGGTCATCGGTCTCCTTCGAGGATGGGATCGGTCGTCACGGCGGTCGCCTTCGCGCCGCACGTTCGACAAGTCGGCGCGTGCACCGTTGTCGCCCGGCACGGAGATACTCTACCTGCATCGCACCTTGTGCTGCATTATATATTGAGTACAGTTCACGACATTCCCCACGTGCGCGGTTCTCGACTGCCCGGCGCGACTGACGGTCCGGCCTAGTAGCCGGTCCAAACCCAGGCACCGTCCATCCACCGGTCGTCACTTCCGTCGACCGAACGACATCGATGAGAAACGGAGACGTTGTGGCACCTGAAGCAACGACCACACCGATCGCCGGTGGCCACGTAACGGTTACCCGTCGCGGCGCTGCCGGCGTGATCGAACTCAGCAGGCCCGAGAAGTTCAATGCGCTGAGCCGGGCAGCCTTCGAAACCATTCGTGCGGCAATTGACGAGTTCGAGCAGCCCGACTCCGGCGTCCGGTCTGTGCTGATCACCGCGCAGGGTAGACACTTCAGCACCGGGGGCGATCTCGCAGAAGCAAAGGTGATGATGCGAGACCCGACACTGCTCGACGACTTCCTTCTACTGGTCCACGAGACCTTGCAGCGACTGGAGAACAGCCCACTGCCCGTGATCGCATCGTGCCGGGGCCTCGCTCTCGCGGGCGGGCTCGAGCTGGCACTGTGCTGCGATGTGGTCTTCGCTGCGAGCGACGCTCGTTTCGGCGATCAGCACGTGCAATACGGGCTGGTGCCGGCCTGGGGTGGAACCCAGCGGATTCCGCGGCTCATCGGACTCAGCCGGGCACTCGACCTGATGTATTCAGGCCGATGGATCGACGCCGAAACCGCGCTGCGCTGGGGGATCGTCAACTACGTGGTAGACCCCGAGCGATTGGACGAAGAAGCGACCAAATACTGCAGCGTCTTGGCCTCCCGGAGCCGGCCCGGGTTGGCAGCCATGAAACGGCTTGGGCGTGGTGCGCTCCACAACACCCTGAATCTTGGTCTGCACCTCGAGCGAGAGACAGTTGTCGGGGCCATGGCCGGAGGGGACCCGGCGGAAGGCATCGCCGCCTTCGAGGCGCGGAGGCATCCGCACTTCACAGAGTGAGGTCCCCGACCGAATGGACGGATCGGGCACGCGTGGTGCGATGGCACTGCCCGATTCCCGAATCCGCCCGATTCAACGCCTAGGGCGAGCGAGTAAAGTCATTCTCCGTCCACACATGCTCGATCCGCGTGCGAGGACTCTACTGGAGCGTTCGGGTAGCTCTCTTCAGAATGGTCCTGCGGATTCAGGTAGGTGATCAGCCGATGCCGGCGCGTGGCGAGTCGATGATCGAGCGGGTCGTGCGCGTGCTCGAAGCGTTCAAGGACGCCGGTAGTTCCCTGACCGCGTCGGAGATCGCACGCCAGGCCGACATTCCGATCCCGTCGGCGCATCGTATCGTCACGGAACTCGTCGGCCTCGGGATCCTCGACCGCGACGCCGACCGCCGGGTCCGAATCGGAATGCGGTTGTGGGAGATCGTGACCAGATCGTCAGGCGTCCTCACACTCCGCGAGATCGCGCTCCCCTACATGGAAGATCTGCGAGACGTAGTCAACGCGCCCACCCTGCTGTCGATACTCGATCGCAACGACGTCATCAACGTCGACACCCTGTCGTCGCGGCAGCCGAGCGCCACGAACGTGACGCAACCCGGCGTTCGCCTACCCGCGTTGGCGTCGTCTCCCGGCATGGTTCTCGTCGCCTTCGCGCCGCCGGAAGTGCGGGAGCGAATCCTCGAGGAGGCCAAGGTCACTCGCTTCACCGAGCACACCGTGGTCGACCGCACCGAACTTGCACGGATCGTATACGAGACCCGTCGAGTCGGGTATGTCGTCGCACGGCAATGGATCTCGCCCGACGCCACCGGAATCGCCGTGCCGATATTTTCCGACGACGGTACCGCGCTCGCCGCGCTGTCCGTCACGACGCCGTTCGGTGTGGGCGTGCCGTCCGATCTGCTGCCGGCACTGCACACGACCGCCCGCGGCATCTCCCGGGCGTTCCTTGCAGGCAGCGGGCACACCAACCCCCGATTGACCCTGCTGATGCAGCAGATCCGGCACGCCACCGACCCCACATGAGCTGCCCCACTCTTCCACGTTGTTGAGATCGGTCTCACTAATTGTTTCTCGTTGACCGAGAAAGCTACTTCCGTCTGCTTCGGCGGTGAGCGAATCTCGACCTGACAGAAAACGGAATGAGAGCGGCGACCTCGGACGCGAAACGAAGCGGACGAGGCGAGATACGTGACCGGCCTCGAGGTCGAGGTCGGCGCAGGACGGACGCCCGAGTAAATGACCAGATACGAGATCCAGAATTCAGAAGACCCGATGAGCACTCTGTGCCGCATGGCTGTGCAGACCGGCTACACGGATCTGCCGGAGGACGTCGTCCGCCACGCAAAGCACACCCTGCTGGACTGTATGGCCGTGATGATCGGCGGCTCGGGCATGGACGGCATCCCGGCGATCGTGGAGATGGTCAAAGACAAGGGCGGAACACCACAGTCCGTCTTGCCGTTCTATGGCGGCCGCGTCCCGGCGACGGAGGCGGCACTGGCGATCGGGCCGATGCCTCGCGCGATGGACTGCGGCGATCTTCACGAAGAAGCGGGCCACATCAGTGAATACATCGTTGCGTGCCTGCTCGCGGCAACCGGCCTGCGGCCGAACGTCACCGGAGAGGAGTTTCTCACGGCGTTGGTAGTCGGCCAGGAGACTCTCATTCGCGTGGGGTCCGCCTACAAGCTCATCAGCTCGGCCGTGAAGTCCAATGACTGTGGCGGCCACTACATATTCGGGGCTGTCGCCGCGGTCGGGAAGCTCCTCGGCTTCTCCCAGGAACAGTTGGAGAATGCCCAGGGGATCGCACGCACGATGACCCAGCCCCACACGATGGCGATTTACGCACCCGCCACCCTGATGGTCCGCGTGCACCACGGTCTGGTCTGCCAATCCGCGATCACCGCCTGCCTACTCGCAGAAAAGGGCATCACCGGACCGCGGCAGGAGGTGCTGACGGGTGCCAACGGATACCTGCGCACGGCCCGCTGGCAAACGGATCCCGATGCACTCACTCGCGATCTGGGCGAGCGCTGGGAAATGACGCAGATCATCACCAAGGGCTACAGCGCCTGCTACTTCTCCCACTCGTCGATCGACGGAATCCTCGAACAGATGCGCACACACGATTTCGCTGCCGGCGACATCGCCGAGATCCACATCGATGTCTCCACCTCGGGCTGGCGCGCCGTGTGCGAGCCGACCGACAAGAAGTGGCATCCACAGACGGTTCCGGAGTGCCAGTTCAGCCTGCCGTACGCCGTCGCGACCGCTGCGATCGACAAGAAGGTCTTCTTGCAGTCGTACGCGGCCGAAGCCCGGCAACGCCAGGACGTCCGCGAGCTGATGTCGACGATCTCGGCCACCGAGGACCCGTCCGTGTCGGATTGGGGAGCCCGGCTCACGACCACGCTGCGAGACGGCCGCAAGATCGTGACCGAGCACGTGTACGTCAAGGGGCACCCGGAGAACCCGTTCAGTGAGCAGGACTTCATCGACAAGTTCCGGATGTGCGTCCCGTTCTCGGTGCTGCCGCTCAGCGAGCGGGTGGTCGAGGCGATGGTCGACGACATCCTTGCGCTGGAGAAGGTCGACGACGTGGTCGCGGCGCTGCTTCTCCCACTGACCCCGGCGGCCTGAGCGCCCGGTTCGCTCTCCCGCCCCGAACACCGCAAAGGACACACACATGGGCACCCTCCCACCCGTCGAAGAAGCCCTCGCCCGGCTCGTCACCGACCTGACCTTCGACACCCTCCCCGCCGACGCACTCGCCGGCGCCCGCCGCCTCATGCAAGACCAACTCGCCCTCCAAATCGGAAGCGCATCACTGCCCTGGAGCCAGGCCGTCCTCGCACTGACCCGCACCGCGCACGCCCCCGGCAAATCCCACGTCGCCGCCACCGGCGAGAAGATGAGCGCCGCCGACGCCGCCTTCGTCAACGCCACCTACGGCCACGGCTTCGAATACGACGACGCCCACCGCGCCAGCTCCTCACACCCCGGCAGCACCGTCGTCTCCGCCGCCCTCGCCATCGGCGAAGAACTCGACGCCACCATGGCCGAGGTCATCACCGGCATCGTCGCCGGCTACGAGGTCTACACCCGCATCGGCAACCTCGCCGCACCCGAACTCCTCGAACGCGGCTTCCACCCCCACGGACTGCTCTCGAACTTCGGCGCCGCCGCCGTCGCCGCCAAGATGCGCGGCTTCGACGCCGAGACCACCGCCCACGCCCTCGCCATCGCCCTCAGCCACGCCTCCGGCACCACCGAATACACCTCCTCCGGCGGCTCCATCAAACGCGTCCACTCCGGCATCGGCACCCGCAACGGCATCCGCGCCGCCGACATGGCCGCCGCCGGCATCACCGGCCCCACCACCTTCCTCACCGGCGGCAAGGGCTTCTACCGCACCTACGTCGGCCGCCCCGTCACCGACGACGCCGCCGCCACCTTCGGCCCCGACCGAACCTTCGAAATCACCCGCATCTGGATCAAGCCCTACTGCTGCTGCGGCATCAACCACGCCTACATCGACGGCGCCCGCCACCTCACCGCCCGCGCCACCGACATCGACTCCATACTCCTCGGCATCCAGACCGGCGGCGACGTCGTCATCGGCAACAAGAACGCCAACGCCTACGCACCCAAGATCATCGAACACCTGCAATACAGCCTGCCGTTCCAATTCGCCCTCTCCGCACTCGGCAAGGGCAACGGCTTCGCCACCCACCACGCCTACCTGGCCGGACAACTCGACATCGGACCCGGCAGCGACATCGCCGCCCTCGCCCAGAAGGTCAAGATCGAAGTCAAACCCGAACTCGACACCGCCTACCCCGGCCGCTGGGTCGGCGACATCACCGTCACCTACACCGACGGCACCACCGAACACCTATTCATCGACAACCCCACCGGCACCGCCGAAAACCCCATGTCCCAACACGACCTCGACGCGAAATTCCGCGACGTCACCTCCACCTCACTCGGCACCGAACGCGGCAACACCCTCCTCCACACCATCCAGAACGGCGACCCCGACCAGCCCGCCTCCGACTTCGCAGCCCTGCTGAAAGTCTGATTCCCTCCGGCCGAGGGCGGGCCCATGGCCAGACGTCATGAGGAAAACGTCCCCAGGAATTACAGCCAGAACACTTCGACACTTCGAGCGAGAGGGACCCGATGAGCGGGACCAAGGATTGGCCGGCGCGGACGGGCATGCGCCCGTATCAGCTTGCGACGGTGCTCTTTTGCATGTTCTTGAATATGCTGGACGGCTACGACGTTCTCGTGATGGGTTTTGCGATGCCGCACCTGCCGGAGGGCTTCGCCACCAACCCTCAGAAAGGGTATCTGATCAGTGCCGCACTCGCCGGAATGGCGGTGGGTGCGATCGGCCTCGCGCGTTACGCGGACGTCTTCGGCCGACGACGCGTCCTGCTGGTCGGCCTCGCCACCAACACCCTCGGGTTGGCCGGGTCGGCCCTCTCGATCAACTTCGAGACACTCCTCGCGACTCGCTTCGTCACGGGCATCGCGATCGGCACCATCAGCGTCGTCATCATCGTCCGCTGCCAGGAGGCCGCCCCGGCCAATCGCCGGAGTGTGGCGGTCGGAATGGTCATGATCGGGTACCCGCTCGGCACGTTGCTGGCCGGCTTCGCCGGTGCCGGGCTCATCGCCCTGGCGGGTGGGGCTTGGCAGGGCATGTTCTGGATCGGCGCAGGGCTGGGGATTGTGTCGTTCATCGTGACCGTCGCCTTTCTCCGCGAATCCCCCGAATTCCTCGCACGCAAGAATGCACCTCGGGCAGGTGACCACGTCGCGGCTGACCCCGAGGCCCCGACCCGCCTCCTCGGCCGGAATCTGCGAGCGCGCACGCTCCTGCTGGTGTTCGGCTACTCGATGCTCACCGCGGGGTACTACTTCGTGAGCACGTGGACGCCGCAGCTCATCAAGGCAACCAGCGGGGACGCGGGCAGTGGCGCCTTGGCAGGCATCATGATCGGCGTCGGTTCGGTTGTTGGAGCAAGCCTCTTCGGCGCGTTCGGTCTGCGGTTCCCGGGTGCGCGGATCGCGTTCGCAACCTCCCTTGTGTCCGCCGTGGCGATTGCAGCCTTCGCGGTCACGCTTCAGGGTCCGTTCGCGTTGGCGATGGCCGCGCTGCTCGGCGGTGGAATCTTCGCGGGGCTTTCGGGATACACCTCCACCTCGACGGCCGTGTACCCGGTGCTCGCGCGGGCCAAGGGGTACGGCGCGATGATGGGCATCGGGCGCGCTGGAGCGATCCTGTCGCCCATCGTCGCGGGCTACGCGCTCAGCGTGATGACGCCGCGCGCGATGTACCTGGCGGTCATCGTGCCCCTCCTGCTCGCGGCCCTCGTGGCAGTCGCCCTCATGCGCGTCACCCGCGCCGTCGAAGCCGACGCATCGCACGCGGAGGCCCACCCTCTCGCAGTTGCGGAGTAGGAGGCCGCGCTCAGGTGGCGGCCCTTCGCTGCAGCCAGATCCGGGACACCGGAACGGTGTTCGTCGTCGGCGCGTGGGTACCGGCGACAGCAGGCAGGCCGGGTCAGGGGGCGTCGTCGAGCGCGACCGCACGTTGAGCATGCCAACGCATGGATGGCGATGTAGCAGCGTCACATTCCCGACACGAGTTCGTGAGGGACGGAACTCCTTTTCACTTCGTCGAACATTCAACGGAGCATGCTTCGACGAATCCGGATATGCACCGCCGAACCGAAAGTCCGGCACAACCGGATCCCTGGTGGTCCGGGCGCGGCTCGATCAGCACGCCCGGACCACACGTGCTCTGTTCCAGCCGGTAGCTACCGACACCCCGATCAGTCTTCTTCAGTCGCAGTGTTCTGGACCACCTCGAACCACGTGGAATCCATCTGGCCGGCTTCAAGTCCCACGAGCTCGTCACGAGTCGCGCGGAAGGCTTCGTCATGATGCCAGGCCGACCAGTCTTCTCTCGTTTCCCAGACACCGACGATGGCGCGCTCGAGTGGCTCATCGACCCCCTTGAGAAGCTGCGCTGATATCCACCCCGGCTTTTCACGCGCCGCAGCAACCCGCTCATGCATTGCGCCGTCCCATCGCTCGGCTCCCTCCTCGCGAAGCACAACTCTGGTGATGATTGTCATCATTGTGGCTCTCCTTTCCGACCCTCCTCAGAATGAACCTGTGGGTCGGCAAACTCCACGAATGCCGCGGCACGCCGCCGAGACGACGTGAAAGTGGCAGCACCGCGGGATCTCGCAGCGTCGATCAGTGTCATCCGCCTGCCGGCCCCTCGCCGCCGCGCACTGCCCCCGCGGCGAGTTGCCGCCGGAGGAGGTTGAGCGCCGCGTGCTGGAGGAGGAGTATGCCCTCGACGTTCGTCCCGAGGATGCGTGCCACCTCGGCGGCCGGGAGGCCGTGCGCGAGCCGGAGTCGCAGCACCGTCCGGTGGCGGTCGGGGAGGCTGTCCATCAGGGTCGCGGACCCGGCCGCCTCCTCGTCGTCGATGGTCACGACAGGCCTTTCTCTCGGATCGCACCACTGTCGCCGACCCGATGTCCCAGGTGGAAGGGACCGGCGTCCCGATCGTCCGGGATCCTGCCGACACGGCTCCGACGGCCCGCCGACGCTTTACGCTGAACGGCATGGCCGCTCTTCGCGCGGAGTGGATCAGGATCTGGCGCAACCCGGCTGACACCCTTGCGACCGTCGCGTTCAACGCCGTCCTGATGATCGGGGCCTGGTTCCTACTGCCGCGGAACTGGTTGTTCGAGTGGACCGGACCGTCGGGTTTCGCCCTGGCCCTCGCCGGCTGGATGTACGCCGACGTCACCGCCACCAACGTGCTGGCACCGGACCGTGAGCGGGTTCTCGCCGCGCTCGACGACCGGGACGCGTTGGGTGCGTTGCTCGCCGCCAAGGCGGTGGCTCTGTGGATGTTGATCGCCCCGATCTGCGCGACCATCGCGATCGCCGTGGGTGTCGTCGAGCAGGACTGGCTGTTCACGGCGGTGGTGGTGGTCGCGGTGGCGCTGTGCCCGTTCGGTGCACTGGCCGGGTCGAGTCTGGTCGGGGTGTTCTTCCCGTACCACCAGCGGTCGCTGCGGTGGCGGTGGGAGCAACGCGCCCGGTGGCGCACCGTCGTCGTCCGGTGGCTGATCCTGCTGGTGGTGCCGTACGGGGTGTTCCCGGCGTTCTCGGTGGCAATCGCCGTCGTCCCGGTCGTGCTGTGGCGCCTCGTGCGACCGGCCGATGTGCACACGCGCATCGGCACCGCGGACTTCGCTCTGTGCGTCGCAGTCGCCGTAGGCGTCTCCGCGCTGATGTGGGTGGCGGCTCGTCGAATCGCCGTGTCACGCATACAACGCCACGAACCGTTGGCGGCCTATCTGCGCGAACAGGACAGGGGCTGAGCCGGATCCGTGCCGGTGTCCTCCACGACGGCGGCGCCGCGCGCCAGGGCCACCGCGGCCATGATGACGGCGATCAGGGCGACAGCACGGAGTCGGTCACAGTCATTCACTGTAAGTGCAGAATGTCCGGTTCGCCCGGTGACGTGAGCGCCGATGCGCACCCCCGCACACATTGCCACTCACCTGCGCAGGTGAGTGGGAAAGCGTGCCGGGGCACACGATGCCACTCACGTCAGGAGAGGTGCTTCGGTTGGGGGGTCGCCTTGTGGAATCGGTCCGATCCGACCTCGTCCTGGCTCGCCTCCGGTGGGCATTCGGCGCTGTATTTGCCGGCGTGTTCCACGGAAACGATGACGGACTTCGACGTGGGACAGTTGCTGCCGACCGCCGTGGAATCGAGTGGGACGAGCGGGTTGGTCTCCGGGTAGTAGGCGGCGGCCGAACCCCGGGGCGTGTCGTATTCGACGATCCGGAAGTCGTGCGCGCAGCGGACGCGGTCGTCTTCTGCCCAGTGTGTGAAGAGGTCGACCATGTCGCCGTCGTCGAATCCGAGGGCGGCGATGTCGTCGCGGTGCAGGAAGATCACGCGGCGGCCGCCCTCGATTCCGCGGTAGCGATCGCTGAGCCCGTAGATCGTGGTGTTGAACTGATCGTGGCTGCGGATCGTCTGCAGAATCACGTGCCGCGGGGGCACCTGCAGCACCTCGATCGGGGACACCGCGAATTCCGCGCGGCCCGAGTGGGTGGGGAACGTGCGGGAATCGCGCGGCGGGTGCGGCAGGACGAACCCGCCCGGCCGGCGGACGTTCACCTCGTACCCCTCGCAGCCGGGCACCACCCGCGAGATGTGCAGGCGGATGTTCGCGTAGTCGTCCCGCATCTTCTTCCACTCGAGACCGTAGCGGTCGCCGATCGTGGCCTCGGCGATGCGGGTGACGATACCGACCTCCGAATCGAGATGCGGGCTGGCCGGCTTCAACGGACCACGGGAGGAGTGGACCGAGCACGTCGAGTCCTCGACCGAGATGAACTGCGGCCCACCGGCCTGGACATCCTGCTCGGTGCGCCCCCGTGTCGGCAGGATCAGGGCGGTGTCACCGCACACGAGATGCGAGCGGTTGATCTTCGTCGAGACGTGGACCGTCATCCGGGTCTTGCGCAGTGCGGCCGCGGTGACGTCGGTGTCCGGGGCAGCCTGGACGAAGTTGCCGCCCAGTCCGAGGAAGAAGTGGGCCTTGCCGTCGCGCATGGCCCGGATGGAATCGACGGTGTCGTAGCCGTTCTCGCGCGGCGGGTCGAAGTCGAATTCCTTGGCGAGCGCGTCCAGGAAGTGCCGCGGCGGACGCTCCCAGATCCCCATCGTGCGGTCGCCCTGCACGTTCGAGTGCCCGCGCACCGGCAGCAGCCCGGCACCGGGTTTGCCGATGTTTCCCTGGGCGAGAGCGATATTGGTGACTTCCTTGATGATCGCCACCGAGTTGTGATGCTGGGTGAGTCCCATCGCCCAGCAGAACACGGTGGCGTCGGAATCCCGCAGGAGCCGGGCCGCGTCGGTGATCTGTTCCCGCGACAGCCCGGTCGTGCGCGTGACGACGTCCCAGTCGATGTCGGTGACGTGCTGCTTCCACAGCTCGAATCCGATCGTGTGCTGTTCGATGAACTCGTGGTCGAGGGCATCCCACTCGACGAGCAGCGAGCCGAACGCCTGGAGCAGCGCGAGGTCGCCGTTCAGCGCGATGGGCAGATGCATGTCGGACAGGTCGGTACCCGGGCCCACCATGCCGCGGGGCGTCTGCGGATTCTTGAAGTTGACCAGGCCCGCCTCGCGGAGCGGGTTGATCGAGAGGATCTTCGCGCCGTTCTGCTTCGCCTTCTCCAGCGCCGACAACATTCGCGGATGGTTGGTCCCCGGATTCTGCCCCTGCAGCACAATGAGTTTCGCCTGATAGACGTCGTCCATCGTGACGCTGGCCTTGCCGATGCCGATCGACTCCTGCAGCGCGATGCTGGTCGATTCGTGACACATGTTGGAACAGTCGGGCAGATTGTTCGTCCCGAACGCGCGGACGAACAGCTGGTACGCGAACGCCGCCTCGTTGGACGCCCGGCCGGACGTGTAGAAGATCGCCTCGTCCGGACTGTCCAGGGCGTTCAGCTGATCCCCGATCAGGGCGAAGGCCTCGTCCCATTCGATGGGTTCGTAGTGCGTTCCTCCGGGCCGCTTCACCATCGGGTGCGTGATCCGGCCCTGCTGCCCCAGCCGGTGCTCGCTGTGGCAGTCGAGCTCGGCGATACTGTGGCGGGCGAAGAATTCGGGTGTCGCGCGGTCGCGGGTGGCCTCTTCCGCCACCGCCTTGGCGCCGTTCTCACAGAACTCCGCGGCGTGCCGGTGGCCCGGCTCCGGATCGGGCCACGCGCAGCTCATGCAGTCGAACCCCTCGGCCTGGTTCAGTTGCAGCAACGTCTCGGCCGTGCGGACCACGCCCATGTGCTCGAGCGCGCGCTTCATCGACACCGCGACGGCGGTCGGGCCTGCCGCGTGGTCCTTCGGGGGCCCGACCTCGAGATCGGCCTCGTCGTAATCGCGTTCCTCGTCCTTGTGTCGTCGTCGTCGTCGCATCGTTCAGCCTTTCTTGACGTCCTCCCGGCCGTG
>NZ_LTCZ01000025.1:32037-32172 GCF_001583455.1 Rhodococcus sp. LB1
CGTCGCGGTCGTGAACCGCTCCGCACGCCTTGCATGACCACTCCCGGATCGAGAGCGGTTTCGGGCCGCCCTGGACCCCACATTGGGAGCAGATCTGCGACGACGGATAGAACCTGTCCACCTTGACGAAGGTGC
>NZ_LTCZ01000026.1:0-21304 GCF_001583455.1 Rhodococcus sp. LB1
CGAGTTTTCAGATGCGCTCTAAGAGCCGCCTGAAGCGGCTCATCAGCGCCTTCAGGCGCTTCTCCTTCTTCTAAGACCGGCCTTCGAGGGCCGGTCATCAGTATGAACCTGCAACCGCAGGTTCTTCTGCCGCGCCTGAAGCGCGGCTTTCATGCTTGCGAGCTTGAGCATCGACCTGCAGTCGATGTTCGCCCGCTTCCGGGTGTCCCTTCCAACACCCGGAGGTCGGTCGGTGACCTCTCCCACCGACCGCCTGAACTTCCCGAGGTGGTCTGACCTCGGGTTATCCGCTGAGTCAGCGGATAAGGGACGGGCCTATGCCTGCGGCCAACCGTCCCGCCTCCTGTTGGGGAGTTACCGCCTCTCGGTCTGTCTGGGGCAGGCCGAGGGGCACCCTCAACCTTGGGTCAGAACGTCAAATACGTTCTGGCCCTTTTTCTTTGACCAGAATACATGAGCACTCATGCTGAAAGAGAGGCACTATGCCCACCTACCAGTGCCCTCAGGGGCACGAGATCCGATCAATCACCGACCGAGACAACGGCGGTTACTGCCGCCGCTGCAGGTCCGAGCGCGAGAAGCGCCGACGGATCGGCAAGTCTGCAGCTTGGACCGTTGTCCGCGCCTTCGAGAGCGCAGGCGTCCACTTCCAGCACGACGGCGTACCCGTCGAGCCTGCCGAGGTAGTCCGGCAACTGGCCGAGGCCTACGCAGCCGGTGCGTTCGACACACACCCCGACTGACCACCTACGAAACCCAACCGCGAGGCCCTGGAGGCCGAGCTGAACTCACACGCGGCCAGATGCCGCACTAACCCAGGAGGTAACCCGATGGCGAACATCCCCGAGACCGCCCAGCTCCACGAGCTGCCTGCGTACTGGCAAGGACAGGTCCGCAAGCTGCGAAGCGAGAACCACGAACTACGGACACGGCTGCATACGGCTGACAGCTCCGGTACATGGTCCCAGAAGGTTCGGAAGCTGAACAGCGAGAGCCGGAACCTACGGGCCCGGTTGCGAGATGCCGAACAGCGCATCGTCGAGCTCGAGGCCGGTCGCAATGCCTAATGACAAGTTCTCCAAGCTGACCTGGCACAAGCGCACGCACGGCCACGAGTTCACCGGTGCCGAGTTTCGCGTGCTGATGTCAATCTTCGACCACTCGGACGAGCATGGCCGGAAGTCGCACCCCGGCCTCAAGCGGTTGATGGACGAGACCGGGTACAGCAAGTCGGCCATATCCGAGGCGCTCAAGGCGCTGCAGGCTCGAGGATGGATCACCCAATCGAGTCGGGGCTCGGGCGTCTCAGGCCGCGCCTCGGTCTACGAGCTGGTTCCCGATGCTCCGAGTAGGTCCAGTGGACTGGACCAATCCAGCAACGGAGGTAGTTCCGCTGGAGTGGACCAACTACCCGAGGTTGGTCCAGTGGAGCGAACCAGTAGGTCCAGTGGGCTGGACCTAGTTGGTCCAGTGGAGTGGACACCATCAGATCCGGATATCAAATCCGGATCAGATCCTTATAGATCAGATCAAGGAGAGGTTCGGCAGTCACCGAACCATCAGGAGGACCAGGACGAGACCGGCCATGAGAGCCGGTCTCTTGCGGTTGCAGGGTCAGAGGCAACTGGAGCCCGTGCGTCGGGCACGGGCAATCCGCCGGCCACGGAGGATCGGCCGGCCAAGAGCACGCAGGCCGAACCTGCATCTGCGGGTGCCACCGAGGCACCCGAGGAGAACCGGCCTGTCGGCCTGCAGCCGCTGGCCCCGTCGTCGAGTACCGACCCGTTCGCCAGCGAGCCCGCATGGCGAGCTGAGGGACGAGCACGCGAGAAGCGTGCTGCACGCCTGCTCGAACCTGCATCCGCATCCCGCCGGATCCCTGATCCGTTCGCGAGCTGACCACAACTTGACACCCACCAGGGCCACGACCGGCGTCGTGGCCTTTCGCATATCCAGAGGAGAGAACATGCAGAACCAACTGACCGAGGCAGTCGTACGAGCCGCCGAGCAGCGAGGCCCGGAACGGGTCTGGAACGTCGGCCCGGAGGCCGTCGTCACCTTCGGCACCGGCCAGGGCCACCCGTTCGATGGCCTGACCGTCACCCACTGGAGCTACGACGGATGAGCGTCTACGTCGCCTGGGTACTGGTCAACCTCACGGCTGGAGCCGCGATGGTTCTGGACGCCCGGAGGTCGGCCCGATGAGCCCACAAGATCAGGAAGCCGCCTTCCAGCGGCATCTGCGGATGTCCGCGAACTACATCGCAACCATCCACGAGGCCGGAGACCTCGCGTGGTTCGAGGACGGACATCCGCGCCGGTACGTCATCCTCAGCCAGCTCGGGCTGGATGACGACATCGAAGAGACCGACCTACGCCGTGCGCTGTTTATGCGCCGGTACCGATAGCCCAAGGAGAGAATCATGAGCACCCAAGAAACCGACTCCCCGATTCCCGGCGCTGAGAGCAACGCTGACGGAGTTTCCACCGATTCCGGCACCACGGGGTACCCCTGAGGCTGAGAACGGCTCTCAGCGGGCCAACAAAGAAGCTCGGTACCGGGTAGAGCGCAATGAAGCCCGCGAGGAGCTGACCGCCGCTCAGGCCCGCATCGAACGGATGCAGCGAGCAGAGGTGGAGCGAGTCGCTGGCGAGCATCTCGCGATGCCTGGCGACCTCTTCTCGCTCTCTGGCAACGAGCTGGCCGACTACCTCGACGACGACGGCAACGTCGATCCCGAGAAGGTGGCCGCTGATGTCGACGCCGTCCTGACTGAGCGTCCCGGTCTGCGGAAGAACGCTCCCGCGTTCGATCCGTCGCAGGGTCTCGGCGGGAGCCTGCAGGCCAAGCGCGAGCCGACGCTCGCTGACCTCCTCAGCGCACCGCCTCAACACCCCTACTGATCTTCGAGCGCGGGTCTGTGGCCCGCTCTCAACCACGCCTCCGCGAGGCATCCGAGGGCCGATCTGTGATCGGTCCTTTTCCATTGCTGCACAACAAATCTGAAGGAATCACACATGACAATGCTGCACTCGAATACCGCTGACGCGTTCACCCCCGAGGACTATGGCAAGGCCGTGGACCTGGCCGTGAAGGCAACTTCTGTCGCGGCTCGCACCGCGACGGTCGTGGGAACCGACAAGGTCAAGATCAACTTCCCGATCTGGACCGCCGACCCCGCCGTCGGTTGGTACAACGAGAACGACACCATCGCCGAGACCGACGGCGCGACCGACGAGGTCGAGGTCATCCCGACCAAGACCGCAGGCTTGACCCCGATCTCCAACGAACTGGCCGAGGACTCGACGCCTGCAGCTCTGGACCTGATCGCTGCCGGTCTGTCGAACCAGATCACTCGTGCCATCGACGGCGGGTACCTGGCCAACACCACGGCCAAGGGTCCGAACGGTCTGCTCTCTATCGGCTACACCGGCATGGACACCGGAGCCAACCTGACGAACCTGGATCCGTTCATCTCGGCTCGCTACGCAGCCAAGGTCAACGGCTCGGATCTGACCTCGTGGATCATGTCCCCGGAGCAGGCCGAGGTGCTGAGCAAGCTCAAGACCGCCAGCGGCTCGAACCAGCCGCTGATCGAGTTTGTCGAGGACGGTCTCGAGGTCGTCGGCCTGCCGGTCGTGGTCTCCTGTTGGCCGTCGCTGAGAATGCAGACGATGGCGTCACGGAATTTGCAGACGCTGGTGTCCCCGTTCGTCGGCAGGCTGACGGGCTCGTCGGCACGGTGACTGCTGTGCGTCATTGTGAACTCCGACGATCGGCACGATGACGGACGCACCCGGGCACGGCAAGACCGGACGGCACGGTCTGTCAGCCGCTGCGGGGTGGGGACAGCAGACGTCCCTGTGTGTAGATCCCGATCAGGTCCCACGGCGGATCAGGGAACCCGAAGCGGCGACGATCCTCGACCGCGGCCGCCGACAGGACGCACAGCGCGTCCCCGAGCGGATTCCCGACGTACCGGATGGTGCCGAACGCCTCGCGGGCGACGAGGACCAGCCGCTCGGTACCCCGGCGATGCAGCCACTGCACATGCTCACCGGTAGTGCGGCGTAGCCAGCGGCGCACGGTCGATTCCGGGCGGCCCATCCGCTCGGCGATCCTCCGGAACCCCAGGCCTTTCGCCTTGTGGGCCAACGCATTCCCGATCACCTCGGTACTGTCGGCCCGGCGTACCTGCAGCGCGGTGGGCAACAGGATGTGCGTGGCGCCGCAGTCGCGGCAGCGCACCCGTTGTGGGCGCACGGTCAGGGTCGTCTCGCCCACCGAGCGGACGGTGCGGGCACGCCCGTGTCCCCACCGGACCACCGTGCCCCGGCACTGCGGGCATCGCATGGTGCCGGCGTCGAGAAGGGTGTCGGCCTCCTCGGGCCTGCGTATGACGATCACAGCCGATGACTCCGCTCATGGTGGGACCAGTGTCGACGACTACATCCAATCGCACCAGGGGCCGGTTCGTGTTGGTAGCAGCGCTTCTCACGGCACGCTGTCACGCCGGATGCCGACGACGTCGCCGCCGTCACCGCGCGGTCCTGTCCGCCCGATCCGGCATCGCTCCTCACGGCTGTTCTCGTTCCTCGGCACGGTGACGATGCAGACGATCGGCCCTCTGCCCGGAACCCATCTGCATCACGGGTGACGGTTGGTCGCCCCGTGGTCGTCATACGCAGAGGCGCTCAACAGTCTCCGACCAGGTCGACGCGAACACCAAGTTCTGGGGCATCCCGCAGGCGCATGTCGTGCTCGTCGTCCGCAAGGGCACCCGGGTCGAGAAGTTCCCGAACGTCCAGCAGGACGGTCAGTGGGTTCGCGCGGTGTCGCGCCTCGGTCTCGGGTTCCTGAACGAGCCCGGCGTCGTTCGCGGATACGACGTTGCCTGATCGCAACTTGACACCCCCCGGAATGGACCTAAATCCGTTCCCTGACAACTGAAATACCGATGCTGGACGGGCACCCTACGGGGTGCCCTTCTGGCGTCTCAGCCGAACGTAACGAGGAGAGACCCCTATGACCACCAACCGCAAACCCCGTAACTCTGAGCCATGCCAGCGCGAAGGATGCCCCCGCATAGCTTCCGACAACTGCAAGTACTGCTGTTTTGTCTGCCGAACAGTGGCACAGGAACTGGAGAACACTCAACGGGTCTGTGAGGCGGTCGGAGACTCCGAGCTGACCAATGAGCTATGGGCGCAGGCTGTCGCCCTCAGCGACGAATGCAGCCGATACCTCGAACTCAGGTTCAAGCTCCGCACGTTGGCGATGGAGGCAGGCATCAGCCCGAAGCAGTGGCAGGACATCCGCCGAGGCCGAGTCACCACCGGCTAGGGGCTGCTCACTATGTGCCCGTTTGGTACTTCATCATCCCGGCTGTGATCCTTCGACTATTCGCCGCCCACCTGGCGCTCCACTCTGGGGCCTCAGCTGCGAGTTTGTCGCTCACCTCGACGGTGTCGTCACCGTCGTACTCCTCGATGCGGGAACACGCCTTGGCGAGGCTCCCTCGCATTTGTGACCGATCCTCTCCCTCGAGCAGGAACACCTCAGGTGCTAGTTCGACGGCCAGATGCCCCTCGACTCGGTGGGTAGCTCTCATCCGCATCTACGGATTATCGCAGGTCAGACTAGGTAAAGGCAAAGAGGCCGACGGGTGTTTCGGGACCAGGCACCCCAGGGGGTATCCCCCCTACCCCACCTTCCTGACCGGGTGGTTATGCGGTTGAGCCATCACGTGCAGTTTTCAAAACCTGATTTTTTCACCAGATGCCCTGATCAGGGCCTATTTCCTACTTCAGATAAAGGAGTTGAAACGCTATGCGGCCACGAATGCCGAGGGGTTTCGGGTCGGCAGGCCAGAAACTCTGGAGAACCGTCCTGGACGAGTACGAGCTGGAGTACGAGCCACACAAGCTCGAGATCCTCGCCCACGCCTGCCGCGTATCCGACACGATCGCCGAGCTGGACCGGGCGACCGCCAGCGAGCCACTGACCGTTCGAGGTAGTGCCGGCCAAATGGTCATCCATCCGCTGATCTCCGAGGTTCGGTTTCAGCGGGCGCTGCTGGCCCAGCTCCTCGCCCGTCTCAACTTCGCACCAGCAGAGGAGGACTAGCCATGACCAGAGGTACTGGGATGTCGCCAACCAGGCGACGTAATCGCAAGCCCTCAGCCTCGAGCCCTGAGGCTCTGGCTGCCCTTCTCCCGGACGAACTCCGATCTCTCGAGGGTCTGTATACCCCCAGCGATTACCAGTCGCTACGGAGGCAAGTGGCCGGCTGGCTCAACCAGTCCATGCCTGGCCTTACCCCCAACCTGGCCGTTCCTGTCATGAACGCCGCCAGCCTCAGCGCCGCAGACTACTACCGCCACGCGTTGACACGCACCGACACTCCTTGAGCTCTGCCCAGGCCGGGAGCCGATGAGCTGCTGTAACACGGTCACCGAGGTATCCGGATCGACACCTGGTGGTATGACTTTGGCAACCAATGCGGCGTGGCTCACACACACTGTGACAACATGTACCCATGGCCGAGGGAGAGTTCGTGCAGTATCGCCGTCCCCCTGTGAGGAATACCGTCCTGCGAGTTTATGTCGAGCCGATCGAGAACTTCGATCTCAACTTGGCGATCACGTTGAACTCGAAGTGGGGCACGGAGTATCCCGTCTTGCGGCAGGGCTTACTCAAGAGTCGACCACGGCAGCTTCCAACCGTAACCCCACCGTTCGCCAAAGGTGAATGGTGGGCGATGTCGTCAATTGAGCAGACGAATGATTCTCTACAGAGAGTTCTCGGGATTCAGTTCGACCAGATCTCGCTGTCTTGGACCTTTGATGAAGACAAGCCAGAAGGCCAGTACCCAGGTTTTGAGAAACTATCGCAAGAACTCGATGAGAAGCTGGATACATTTGCGGCTGCGATTGAAGAAATGGGCTCTTCCTTCGAAGTGCATGCTTGTGAATGTGTTTACACAAACACACTTGAAGATGTACGCGGCCCCGACTGGGTGAGCGGCTACCTCACCGACTGGAATGACACTGCTCAGGTTGCGGAGATGCCCCCAGAGACCAAGTATTTAGGTGCCAATTTCAGATTCGAGAACTCCAGCGAGTCCGCCGACACAATTTCGTACGTGAGGCTCAAAGACAACCGGAAGTCCCAAGAAGCGGAATTAACAATTCAGGTAATTGCGAAACCACTGGGTGATGATCCTGAGGATAGATCTGGTTTGGACAGTTCACGACGTTTGATGCAAGCTGCCCATCGAGAACTAATCACCAACTTTGAGCGTTGCGCTAGCACGTCAATGAAGGAGAACTGGGGAAAGGAGAAGCGATGACAACCGCCGGTGCTGAGTGCTTCGCGGACACGCGACCCAGGGTCCGTCAGCATGTTCTCGACGAGGATCAGCTGACCAGGGATATCGCGACAGTCGTCTTTGCCGATCTAGTGATGCACCCGTATGTCGAGGATGACGACGGCTCCTCCGTCGTTGACTTTTACGGCTATGGCGTCGCCGCGCGCCGTGCTCGCAGAGATGTGCGCCAGTTGAAGCGGCGCGGACTCATCAAAGCGGCAGTTGCCCGAGATGCCCTCGAACTTATCCGGTTCCTTTTCAAGTCCAACACCGTCTATGCCACAATCTCTCATGACGACGGAGGCGTGATCTTCTATTGGAAGGCGGCGGACATGTCGATGGAGATCGACGTGTTCCCAGCGGAGGGGTTTTGGTGGTCTGTGTCAAACGTTGCCCATGATTCTTATGAGGGCAGCGGATATTCTCTCAACACGCAGGCGCTTAAGCACAGCCTCAATCAGTTCTCCAAGGAAGTTGAATCTGTCAATTCCAATTGGCGCAATCAGGCTGTTTAAGTAAGTCGTGACTAGCATCGAGTGGGTACATGACGACCCCGACATCCCGAACGAAGCTGTAGTTTATCGGCGGGTCGAGAAGGATGGCGATCCAAACAACTTCTCCCTGGACCGCATCCATGAAACCACCTGTCTAGGTCCTGGCGCGTTCACTGCCGCTACTCGCGATAAGGGACCAGAGGGCGGCCTCTCGGCACATCTGGAATACCTACTCAGGCGTCACGGCATTCAGACCGCCGACCTTGTTGATGACTGGGATACGTTCGGAGTCGCTAGATTCCACGTGCGCGATCTTCGAGAAGGCGGCGGCGGAATCATCGAGAAAGAAGACCCCGATGACGCGATCATCGGCAAAGCTCATGCTCTGATGCGTAGTGCATCCCCGGGGATGAAGGCCCGGGGTGCTTGGGCCTCGGCACGCAAGCTCGTGCTGGAGCGTGCCGTCTACTTTGAGTCCGATCCCGGTTACTCGGATGACGGTGATGTCGAGTCTGCGAGTGGCGAATCTACCGAGGTCTCCCCAACCGATAGCTGAGGGCGGCTGTGCTCGGCCCACCTGAATGGCCAATCCCGTTGTTCCAAAATCCAGCCGACAGAATAGGCGCTAGCGAATTTGGCGGAGGGGGACGCTTGAGTGTCCGAAACGCCCCGATCCAGCATGTCGCGGAACCTACCCCATAAGGCTGACCGCACGACCTCATTTGAGTATCGGACCGCCTGGCGGCGGGCTCCTCTCGACCTCGAGGAGCACCCAAGGGTGCCGGTGTCGAATACCCCTCCCCGGAGCTCCCACGGACCATGCCCCGTTACCGCGTCACGGCAGCACCTGTAGCCCATCCGCAGAGTGCGAACAGGCTGGCGCTGACCCCCGTGGCGTCTGGCCAGACCCACTACGGGAGCGCCCACCCCGGTTGGCGGGATTGAGAACACCGGGAGCCGCTGGTTAGCGTCGGGCGGCACTTGGAACGACGGCAGGCCAAAGGCCCGCACCGCGCCCCAGGGATTGCGCCCTGGGAGGCGGAACGGGTCGTTAGCTGGTCGGGTACAGCCGTTCGGCTGTGGCGATGGTGTCGAGAAGGTCGCCGGGGTGATCGACGGCAAGCATCGACAGCAGGTGGAACGCCAGGTGTCCGGTTGGGTCAGCGCCAAGATGGGCGCTGAGGGCGTCGAGGACGTCGCTGGTCATCAGCGTGTCGCGCGCCTCGTCGGTGGATACAGCTATGCTGCGGTTGTTCATAACGGCTCTCTCCGTTGTGACCAAGACCCCGCAGGTGCTCCAACACCTTAGGGGTCACTTGTCTTGCGGGAGTAATCAGCGAGAACTGAATACTCCGCCGTCGACATACCGTCCTCGTCCGTCGCGAGCAGCGTCAAGCGAGCCGTCAGTGCCCGAACTCCCGCAAAGGCCCGAACTTCCGCCAAGGCACGAACTCCCGCCAACGCCCCGATTCCGTGTTCCATGGTGTTCCCCCTTCAGAGTGTCCGGCGCAGCGGTTCTGCGCCGGAAGTGTCGATACGTCACAACAGCCCGCCGTCCAGCACCCGCGAGGCCAGCCCGACGACGACCGGGATGATGCCGAGACAGATGAATGCCGGCAGGAAGCACAACCCGAGGGGGCCACTGATCAGCACGCCCGCGCGTTCTGCCGACGCCGCCGCCAGATGCTCGACCTGGATTCGGCCGTCTGCGGCGAGTTCCGTCATCGAACCGGCGAGCGACGATCCCGATGCGGCCGACCGGCGCGCCATGCGGGCAAGGGATTCAGTGGCCGGGTCCGACGCCGCCACCTCCCATGCGGTCGCCGCATCCGCCCCTAACGACAGCAGGTCTGCGGCGCGGCGAAGCGATTCCGACAGCGGCGCGGGCGCCGACCGCGACACGGCCTGCGCCGCGGTCGCGACGGGCAGTCCGGCGCGCAGGCACGCTGCCAGCAGGTCGAAGGCCGCGGCGATCGCGAGCGGGTCCTCGCGGCGCGCGCCGTCGTCCACCGCGGACGCCGCGTCACCCGGGCCGACGCCGTCGCCGCGCAGTCGCTGCACCGGCGATCTGGGTGTGGGGAGGACCAGCACGGCGCCGGCGAGGAGAAGCACCGCACACCAGATCATCCCGTCACCCGTCCGGTGATCCGGTCGGTCCACAACAGGCCCGCGCACACCAGCCCCGCACCGAGCAGCAACAGGATTCCACCCACACCGCCGCCGAACAGCACCGTCAGAGGGGACGCCCCCATCATCTGGCCGAGACCGACACCCAGGAGCGGCAGCCCGGCCAGTACGGTCGCCGTCGCCCTCGCCCCGGCCAGCGACGCCTCCGTTCGCCGACGGAAGTGACTGCGCCCCAACAGGTCCGTCCGTGCCGCCTCGAGCAGTTCCGCCAGTGCGAGACCGTGCGCGTCGGCCACCGCCCAGATATCGGCGATCCGCTCCAACTCGGTACCGACGCGGGAGTCCGCGATCCGGAACCCGTCGGCGGCCGACCCTCCGAGCCGCGAGCGCGCCGACGCGGCCCGGAATGCTGCCGACACACTGCCTGCGGACTCGTCGGCCGCCGTCTGGCATGCAGCAGCCGGATGGGCGCCCACCCGAAGTTCCGCCGTCACCACTTCGAGACTCGACAGTACGACACGCAGATCGGCGTCCTTCGCTTTCGCCGCCTTGCGTCGAGACGACCTGAAACGCACTGTTGCACAGACGATCGTCGCGGCGAGGACCGCGCACAGTCCGCCCAGTGCGTACATGATCGGAATGCCGGCCAGCGCCGCCGGAACCACCCAGGGCAGACGCAACCGGCGACGGGGACCTCCCCTGCCCGACACCGCGAGCAACCGGGGCCGCGATCTCGCGGACGGCACCGTCAGCACCGCGCAGGCGAGCACCACCAGACCGGCGATCACGACGGCACCTCCGTTCCTGAATCCACCGGTCCACGGCGAGAACACAAGCGGCGGAGCCGATCCACCGCCGGACCCTCACCCGTGTCGTGGCTCCAGGCGGGCACGATCGTGACGTGCCCGTACTCGTCGCGGGTGACGACACCGATCTGCGTCAGCCGACGCGCCCCGCTCGAGGCCCGGTGGACGTGCAGGACCACCTGCACGGCGGCGGCCAGCTGACTGTGCAACGCCGAGCGGTCCATTCCGCCCAGTGCCGCAAGCGCTTCGAGCCGCGCCGGAACCTCCTCGGGCGAGTTGGCGTGCACCGTTCCGGCACCGCCGTCGTGACCTGTGTTGAGTGCCGTCAGCAGGTCGACGACCTCAGCGCCGCGAACCTCGCCGACTACGATCCGGTCGGGGCGCATGCGCAGGGATTGACGGACGAGGTCCCGGACGGTCACCTCACCCACGCCCTCGACGTTGGGTGCCCGAGCCACGAGCCGGACCACGTGCGGGTGCGTCGGCGCCAGCTCCGCGGCGTCCTCGACGCACACGATCCGTTCCGCCGGGTCCACCGCACCCAGCAACGCGGCCAGCAGCGTGGTCTTGCCTGCGCCGGTGCCGCCGGTGACCAGGAAGGCGAGCCGCGCGTGCACGATCTTCACCAGCAGGTCGTGGGCCGCCTCGGCCACGGCACCGCGGGCGACGAGCGCGCCGAGCCCCTGGGTGGCCGGGCGCAGCACCCGCAGCGACAGGCAGGTGCCGCCCTGAGCCACGGGAGCGAGGACGGCATGCAGCCGCACGCCGAACGAGCCGTTTCCGACGTCCCGCAGTCTTCCGTCGACCCACGGCTGAGCGTCGTCGAGGCGGCGTCCGGCGGACAGCGCGAGACGTTGCGCGAGCCGGCGCACCGCCGCCTCGTCGGTGAACCGGACAGCTGCGCGTTCGAGGCCGCGGCCTCGGTCGACCCACACGCGGTCGGGCGCGGTGACGAGCACGTCCGCGACTCCGGGTTCCGTCAGCAACGACTCGAGTGGGCCGGCGCCGGTGAGTTCGGTCATGAGCACCCGCAGCGCCCCGAGCAGGTCGGTGTCGCCGAGCACGCCACCGGACTCGGTGCGGATGGCAGCGGCGACTGTGGCCGGCGTCGGCTCGCCGGACGTGTGCGCGAGACGTTCGCGCACCCGGTCGAGCAGGTCGGGGGTGACGAGGGAACTCATGCCGCCCACTCCCGCGACCGCGGTCTGCTGCCGACCGTGTCGAGGACCGCCTCTGCCGCGGCGCCCAGCGGGGAGCGCCGGCCCGGCCTGAGTCCGCCGTGTTCGAGCATTCCGGTGAGCGCGCGCTCGGCGCGCATCGACGCGATCAGCGGCAGGTCGAGAACCTCCGCCACGTCGGCGCCGCGGAGCCCACCGGGTGCCGGGCCGCGGACCACGAGTCCCTGGTTGGGGTTCCTCTCGGTGATCCACTGCGACACCTTTCCCGCGGCGATGCAGGCCCGGACGGTCGCGGGCACGACGAGGACCACCAGATCGGCGAGTTCGAGGACGGTTTCCGTGACCGGGCCGGGGAACCGGGAAACGTCGCACACGACCAGATCGCCCGCATGGCGGCCGGCATCGGTGACCGCACGGACCGCGGCCGCTGTCGGTCCGGCGCCGTGCCCGGTCCTGCTGCAGGCGAGCACCCGCAGCCGGTCGCCGCGGGCGGGGAGGGCGTCCCGGAGCGCACCCGAGGAGATCCGGCCGCCCTCGATCGACAGACCCGACCATCGCAGTCCGGGCACGTCCTCGATGCCCAGCAGCACGTCGAGGCCGGACCCCCACGAGTCGGTGTCGAGCAGAAGCGTGGGCTGCGGTCGCGATGCCGCGGTGAGGGCTGTCGCCGCCGACAGTGTGGAGGCGCCCGCCCCGCCACATCCACCGACGACGGCGACGACGGTTCCGTCCGCCTCGGGACGCTGAGGTTGCTCGCCGAGCACGGCGACCAGCGCCGACTCGTCCTCGGGCACCGCGAGCACGTGTTCCGCACCGACCGCGGTCGCGATCCGCCACTCGTCGATGCCCGGCGGTCCGTCGCACAGCAGCACCACACGGCGCCGGCGTGGGAGCCGGTTGCGGCACGCTGCGGCTGCGCGTGCGTCGAGCACGACGATCGGGGCACTTCCCCAGACGTGCCGAGCGTCGGCGACGTCGACCTCGTTCAGCGCCCGGTCGGCCGCTGCCGCCACGCGCCTGATGCTGTGCAACAGCGCCGGGTCGTCGACCAGAACCAGCACTTCACCCCCGCCTTCTGCGTCCATGCAGCGAGCGTGCCCGCTGCCGGAGACCGCTGGAAGGGGCTCGGCTCGAACTGTGGACAACTTCGGCCCTGTGGATAGAAACTGGTACTACCGCACCAATTTCGGGTTCCGATTCGGGAGAGGCGGCAAACCTGCCGCAGACAGAGGACGACCCTCGCCAGGGGGGGAGGAGGCGAGGGTCGTCAGTGTTCAGCCCCGGGGGGTCGGGCTGAACATCGTCCGGATCAAATCCGAACATCAGCAATACTACACCTCCCCCGATCAGTATTTGCAAGTTCAACTGTTGAACGTTCCGTCGTGTCGATAGTGCCGAAAGACCCTTCCTCCGGCCGTTCATACGAGCCCCCACCCCACCCGAAGTCCGCATATCCTTGGGAACTGTGACCGCGAAGCCACAGAGAAGTGCCAAGACAGGTCGACACACCGAGACAGGTCGGGTTGCCGCATTCTTCGACCTCGACAAGACGATCATCGCGAAATCCAGCACCCTCGCGTTCAGCAGACCGTTCTTCGACCAGGGCCTGATCAACCGCCGATCGGTTCTCAAGAGCAGTTACGCGCAGTTCCTGTTCCTGCTGTCGGGCGCGGACCACGATCAGATGGAGCGGATGCGCGCCTACCTCACGAGCATGTGCGCGGGCTGGAACGTCGACCAGGTCCGGTCCGTGGTCGCCGAAACCCTCCACGACATCGTGGACCCCCTGGTGTTCGCCGAGGCCGCCGACCTCATCGCGGACCACAAGCTGCGCGGCCACGACGTCATCGTGGTCTCGGCGTCGGGCGAGGAGGTGGTGGCGCCGATCGCCGACGCACTCGGCGCCACACGCAGCACTGCCACCCGCATGGCGGTCGCGGACGGGCTCTACACGGGCGAGGTGGAGTTCTACTGCTACGGCGAAGGCAAAGTGGACGCGATGCGGCAACTGGCCGACGAATACCACTACGACCTGTCGGCATGTTACGCCTACTCCGACTCCGTGACCGATCTCCCGATGCTGACCGCGGTCGGCCACCCGACTGCGGTCAACCCGGACCGGGCGTTGCGGAAGGCTGCGGCCGGAAACGGTTGGCCCATATTGACTTTCTCGAACCCGGTCTCCCTCCGGGCACGCCTCCAGGCGCCGTCCGCCACCACCGTCGCGACCACGGCGGCGGTGAGCGTCGGGGCCCTGGTCGCGGGCGCATTCACGTATGGAGTGTTGCGCCGCAAGCGCTGACCGCCGCAACCCGCGACACGGTCACAAACCGAATTTGATACTTGCTGTGAGGGGGGTCACGGGGTACAAAGGAGTTACGGAAGAACGGAAGGCCAAGGTCGACCCAGAAGAGAAGGATCGATCTCCCGACCAGGATTCCCAGCACGGGCACTAGGTACCCACGCGAAGCATAAGCCACTATAAGGGCAGAAGCGTTGTGGGCCTGCGAGACTCGGGTCTTCACCGGCAAGGACCCTGCACAGGTTGCAAGGACGACCCGACGATATTCGGACTCTCGCCGAGGCCACCCACACAACCCACATTGCACGCTTGGTAACCGGTTGTCCGTGCTAACGGGCGGCGAAGTCGACAGCAGTCGGCAGCGCCGCCCGTTTCACATGTTCGGGAACTTCTTGCAACACAGGAGATTTCGGCTAACTCGCTGCGGCCTCCGCGATCGACGTGGCCTCCCGGGCTCCGGCCTCCATAGCGCCGCAGCAGAGGACGACCCAGCTGCCCACACCCTCCGGCTCGCCCGACGCGAACGCGGCAGCCCCGTTGCGGTACGCCTGCTGCCGGCGCAACCAGCTGACCTCCGGGACCCCGAGGTTGTGCGGATCGAGCCCGCTCGCCACGGAAACCAGACGTGACGCGGCGCGCGCGACGATACCGTCACCGACCCCGAACGGCTTCAGCGTCAACAATTCCCCGTGCACCACGGCCGCCAGAACCGGCGCGGGCGCAGCTGTTCCTCCCGTCACGAGCTGGGCGAGACCGTCGAGCCGCTCCGCGACGCCGGACCCGGCACGTGGCCTGCCGAGCAATTCCTGATCCTCCACGAGATCGGCCGCGGCCAGCAGATGCAGCCGCGCGAGGGCCTGCAGGGGTGCCCGCTGCCAGGTGGACTGCAGAAGCGTGAGGGCATCACCGTCGAGGGCCTGCCCGACCCGCAGCGCCCCCGACAGAATCGGGTCGCCGGCCTCGCCGGGCGCGGGTAACTCGGTGCTGCCGCCGTCCAGCGACGCCGAGGCGCGGGCCGCCCGGACCGCCGCCTCGGCCGCCGTGGTCGGCCAGCCGCGCCGGTTGGTCTTGTGACGGTGAACCGCACCGAGCGCGTCGCGCGCACGGTCCGCGGCTTCGCGGACGCCGGGAAGGTCGACGAGGGGCTGCAACGGGTCGCTCACGTACCGGAACGCTACCCGGCGCCGTCCCGCGTCAGGCGCCGAGCCGGATCGATCCGCCGGGAATCGCATCCAGCAGCTTCCGCGTGTACTCCTCCTTCGGGGACGTGAAGACCTCATCCGTGGTCGCTTTCTCCACGATCGCGCCGGTGGACATGACGAGCACGTCGTCGGCGATCTGCCGCACCACCGCCAGGTCGTGGGTGATGAACAGGTACGTCAACCCCAGCTCCGCCTGCAGGTCGTTCAGCAGCGTCAGGATCTGGTCCTGGACCAGCACGTCGAGCGCCGACACCGCCTCGTCGCACACCACCATCTCCGGCTGCAGCGCCAACGCCCGGGCGATCGCCACCCGCTGCCGCTGGCCACCGGACAGCTCGTTCGGGAACCTCCGCATCACCGAAGCCGGCAGCGCCACCTTGTCCAGCAGGTCGCGTACCCGCGCTTCCCGCTCCGCCTTCGTCCCCACCTTGTGGGTGCGCAGGGGCTCCTCGACGGTGCGGAAGATGGAGTACATCGGGTCGAGCGTGCCGTACGGATTCTGGAAGATCGGCTGCACCCGGCGACGGAACGCGAGCGTCTCCCGGCGGTCCAGCGTCGCGACGTCCTTGCCGTCGAACACGACATTCCCCGACGTCGGCGCGAGAAGCCCGAGGACCATCTGCGCAACTGTCGACTTACCCGACCCCGACTCGCCGACGATGGCCGTGGTCGTCCCGCGGCGGACCGCGAACGAGACGTCGTCGACGGCGGTGAAGTCGGTGGACTTCCGTAGCCCGTGCCGGATCTTGAACACCTTGGTCAGCCCGGTGGCCACGACTACGTCGTCGGTGGCCTTACCGAACTCGACGCCGATCTCGCCGTGCTGTTCGGCCTCGCCGACCACCTCGAGGGCGTGCTCCCGGATGTCCGCCCGGGCCAGCGAAGAACTCCGGCGTTGCGACGCCAGTGACGGCGCCGCCGCCACCAGCTTCCGGGTGTACGGGTGGCGCGGCCGCTGCAGGATCTCCAACGCCGGCCCCGCCTCGACCACCCGCCCCTTGCTCATGACGATCAGGTGCTCGGCCCGCTCGGCGGCCAGGCCGAGGTCGTGGGTGATGAGCAGGACCGCGGTGCCCAGCTCGTTGGTGAGACCGTCGAGATGGTCGAGGATCTGGCGTTGGACCGTGACATCGAGGGCCGACGTGGGCTCGTCCGCGATCAGCAGTTGCGGGCGGGCCGACAGCCCGATGGCGATGAGGGCGCGCTGGCGCATGCCGCCGGAGAACTCGTGCGGATACTGGCCCAGGCGGTCCTCGGCGTCGGCGAGTCCGGCCTCCTCGAGCAGCTCGGCGGCACGCGCCTTCGCAGCCTTTCCCTTCTCGATCCCGTTGGCTTCCAACGCCTCCTCGATCTGGAAACCGACCTTCCACACCGGGTTGAGGTTGGACATCGGGTCCTGCGGGACGAGGCCGATCTTCTGACCGCGCAGCGCGACGAACTCGCGCTCGGGCGCCTCCGCGAGGTCCTGCCCCTCGAACAGGATCTGACCGCCGGTCACCTTGCCCGTCCCGGGCAGCAGGTTGATGATCGCGTGGGCGGTCGTGGACTTACCCGAACCGGACTCACCGACGATCGCCACCGTCTGCCCCGGATACACCGTGAGACTGACACCGCGGACCGCGGGCACGAGCCCCGAATGGGACTGGAACGACACTTCCAGGTCCCGGATCTCGAGCAACGGCACCTCGTCGGCCGAATTCTGCGGTCCGGCTGGTTCGTTCGTGGACACCGCGCTCACCTCTTCCGGGCCTTGGGATCGAGCGCGTCCCGGAGAGCGTCGCCCATCATGATGAAACCGAGCACCGTGATCGCCAGCGCGGTCGCCGGGTAGAACAGGATCGGCGACCCCTGACGCAGCGTGACCTGGGCCGTGCTGATGTCTCCGCCCCACGAGATCTCGGTGGACGGCAGCCCGATGCCCAGGAACGACAGTGTCGCCTCGGCCACGATGTAAATGCCGAGCGAGATGGTCGCGATCACGATGATCGGGGCGAGGGAGTTCGGCAGCACGTGCCGGACGAGGGTGCGCACGTTCGATACCCCGAGCGCCCGCGACGCCATCACGTAGTCGTTGTTCTTCGCCGAGATCACCGCGCCACGAGCAATTCTCGCCATCTGAGGCCACCCGAACAGAGCGAGGACGACGATCAGCGTCCAGACGGTGCGGTCGGCGAACAGCTGCATCAGGACGATCGCGGCGAGGATGAGCGGGATGCCGAAGAAGATGTCGGCGATCCGGGACAGCAACGAGTCGGCCCAGCCGCCGTAGAAACCGGCGACCGCACCGAACACCACGCCCACGACGAGCACGATCGACGTGACACCGACACCCACCAGCACCGACGCCCGCGCCCCGTAGATCGTGCGGGAGTAGATGTCGCAGCCCTGCTTGTCGAATCCGAACCAGTGCCCCGCCGACGGACCCTGCATGCTGAACGCGAGATCGCAGAACCTGGGGTCGGTGCCGGTGAACAGACCGGGGAAGCCTGCCACGGCAATCACCACGACGATGATCACCGTGGCGACCAGGAACAGCGGACGTTTGCGGAGGTCCCGCCACGCATCCGACCACATGCTCGTCGGCGGCTGGTCGATGTGGACGGCGTCGGTCTCTCCCGGCGCCGCCACTTCTTCGGGTGCCACGAAATGCGCCTGACGGGTCTTCCGGTCGCCCGTCCGAGGCGACTCGTTCTCCACTTTCTCAGACATAGCGAATCCTCGGGTCGAGCGCGGCGTACAGGAGGTCGACGAGCAGGTTGGCGAGCAGATAGATGACGATCAGTACTGTCACGAAGGACACCACCGTCGGCGCCTCACCGCGGGTGACCGCCTGATAGATCGTGCCGCCGACACCGTTGATGTTGAAGATGCCCTCCGTGACGATCGCGCCGCCCATCAGGGTCGCGAGGTCGGCGCCGAGGAACGTGACCACCGGGATCAGCGAATTCCGCAGCACGTGCACCTGCACCACGCGGCGCCGCGAAAGACCCTTGGCCGTAGCGGTTCTCACGTAGTCGGCGGTGAGGTTCTCCGCGACCGACGTCCGGGTGAGCCGGAGTACGTATGCGAACGACACCGACCCGAGGACGAACGCGGGCAGCAGCAGATTCTTGAAACTGGTGTTGCCCCCGACCGTCGGAGGCACCAACCCCCATTTCACGCCGACGAAGAATTGGGCCAGGAAGCCGATGACGAAGATCGGGATCGCGATGATCACCAGGCTCACGAGGAGGACGGAACTGTCGAAGATGCCGCCCTTGCGGAGTCCGGCCCACAGGCCGAAGCCGATCCCGAAGATCCCCTCGATGGCGAGCGCCATCAGGGACAACTTGATGGTGATCGGGAATGCCTGCGCCAGAACCTCACTGACGGGGCGACCGGAGAAGGACGTACCGAAGTCGAGGGTGAAGATGCCCTTCAGATACAGGAGGTACTGCGTCAGGAACGGCTCGTCGAGGTGGTATCGCTCACGGAGTTGGGCCGCCACCGCGGGGCTGAGTGCCTTGTCGCCGGCCAGCGCGGCAATCGGGTCTCCGGGCAGTAGGAACACCATCGCGTAGATCAGGAACGTGGCCCCGAGGAACACCGGGATCATCTGGAGCAAACGGCGACCGACGTACCAGAGCATCGGATCACCTCCTATTCGTCGGGAGCAGTGACGTCAGGAATCCGTAGCCTCGGCTCGTACTCCCGAGCGGGGCCGCGAACTGACAGCTCGCGGCCCCACCCGTCGTCGAAGAATCTCCGGTGCGTCAGTTCTTCTCGATGTCGGAGTACATCGGGATGCCCTTCCAGTCGATGACCACGTTCGACACGTTCTCCGACCAGCCGCTGGCAGCGTTGCGGTACCACGTCGGGACGGCAGGCAGGTCTCGCAGGAGAACTTCCTGCGCCTGGTTCAGCAGTTCCTGGGCCTTGTCGGGATCGACCTCACCCGCGGAGGCACGCAGAAGCCGGTCGAACTCGGGGTTCGAGTAGTCACCGTCGTTGGAGCTGCCGCCGGTCTGGTAGTTCTGCGCGAGGAAGCCGTACTGCTGCGGGTAGTCGCCCTGCCACCCCGAACGGAACGCGCTGGGGATGGTGCGGTTGGTGGCCTCGGTGCGGATCTGCGCGAACGTGGGGTACTCCTTGCCCTTCGCGTCGATACCGAGGGTGTTGCGGATGTTGTTGGCGGTGGCGTCGACCCATTCCTTGTGGCCGCCGTCGCCGTTGTACGCGATCTCGAAACTGCCCGACCACGGGGCGATGGCGTCGGCCTGGGCCCACAGCCTCTTCGCCGCCTCCGGGTCGTACTTCAGGTTGCCGTTGCCGACGAGCGAATCCGACCAGCCCTCGATGGCGGGGCTGGTGAAGTCGAGTGCGGGGGTGCGGGTGTTGTTGTAGATCTGCTGGGTGATCTGGTCGCGGTTGATCGCCATCGAGATGGCCTGGCGGCGCAGCGTGCCCTCCTCACCGCTGAAGTGCGGCAGACGGCCCGGGATCGTGAACGTCTCGATGGTCGCGGACGGCTGGTTCACGGTGCGGCCCGGCAGGTCGGTCTCGAACGTCGTGACCGCGCTCGGCGGCACCTGGTCGAGGACGTCGACATTGCCTGCGAGCAGATCCGTGTACGCCGTGTCGAGGCTGTTGTACATGACGAAGTCGACGCCGGCATTCTTCGGCTTACGGTTGCCGTTGTAGTCGGGGTTCACGACGGTGTCGATCCGGACGTTGTGCTGCCACGCTCCGGGGCCGGACATCATGTACGGACCGTTGCCGATGGGATTCTCACCGAACGCCGCCATGTCCTGGTACGCGACTGCGGGCAACGGGTAGTACGCGGCGAACCCGAGGCGGTCCGGGAAGGCGGACTCGGGTTGCTTCAGTTCGATCGTGAACGTGGAGTCGTCGACCACCTTCAGTCCCGACATGGTCTGCACCGTCGGGTTCTCGGCGGCCACCTCGTCGTAGCCCTGGATCGGGTCGAAGAACGACGCTTGGATCTGCGCATTCGTGGACAGCGCGCCGTAATTCCAGGCGTCGACGAACGAGGCCGCCGTGACCGGCGTGCCGTCCGTGAACGTCCAGCCGTCCTTCAGCTTCACGGTGAAGTTCTTGCCGTCGGTCGTCTCGATCGACTCGGCGACCTCGTTGTTCACCCCGCCGTCGGAGTCGTAGGAGACGAGCCCCGCGAACAGCGAATCGACGACGCGGCCACCCTGATTCTCGCTGGTATTGGTGGGAATCAACGGGTTCTGTGGTTCGCTTGCCCAGGCGTTGACGATTCCGCTACCACCCCCGCTCGTCGAATCACCGGACGAGCAGGCGGACAGCATCCCTGCTGCCAGGCCGACCGCCACAACAGCGGCTGCCACACGTGTGATGCGCAAAACGATCCTCCCAGATCTGCGTGGTTCCGGGCAGCGGTTCCGGGCGCAGCCCGAATGATGGGATGACGATAAGTCAACGTTTCAATCTGTGTAGCCACGACGGGCGAAACTCGTGCAATCGGCACCTGATCGAAACATCGTCGGCACGGGGGGCTCCACTCGTCGCCCCCGATCGCCGTCCGTCGCGCCCAGTCGACCGATCGTCGCAGAATATGGGCATGCAACCCTCTGCAACGGTGCACTCGGGGGACCATGTGACTACCCTCACACGTGCTAGAAGTGCCGAATTCGAGACTGGAAAGAAGGCCGGGCCACAATGACCAGTGCAGCACAGGCGAGCGGAGCGACGGAGAAGTCGGAACATTCTGATTCCGTCCCGCAGGTGTATCCGCCGAGCCCCGAGTTCACCGCAACGGCGAACGCCGGCCCCGACCTCCAGGCTGCCGCCGACGAAGA
>NZ_LTCZ01000027.1:0-14594 GCF_001583455.1 Rhodococcus sp. LB1
GCCCCACTTCGAGTCGGTCCCGGCGTGGAGTGTGAGGAGGTCGTGTCCGAAGTCGTTGTCGAAGTCCCGCAGCACGGTGTGCAGGTGATTTCCGCCGCCGACGGCGTTGACCGCCTCGATGAGGTACCGGTCGGTGTGGACGCGGAAGTAGTGCGGTGCGCCGCGCTTCTGCGCCCCGGCCCACGCGAAGAACACCCGGTCGATGCCCCCGTCGCGCAGCGCCTGCCGGTGCCGTTCGCCGGCCTCCTCGGGCAGTCGTTCGAGGTAGCAGTCGACGAGTCCCAGCAGTGCGTGCTGCTGGTCACCGGACAATTTCGCGCCGCTGATCCCGGACGGCCGGTCGCGGACGAACTTCAGGGCGACCCGGTCGGCGTCGGTGATGGTGTAGCCGGGCATGCCGAGGTCGTAATGGTCCGGGTACTCGTAGGCCCCGATCCGCGGCACCTGACGGGTCACGAAGTCGGCGGGTGCGACGTCGTGGATGACGGCGAGGTCGCGCTGCTCGTCGTCGAGGGAGGCCAGCAGGTCGAAGGCCAGGCCCTCGTCGTCGGCGAGCGGTTTGAGTACCCCGTCGTATTCGGTGGGCTGCGCGCCCAGCGCGACCGGGGTGGCGGAGATCCACCGCTCGTCGACGATCGTCAGGTTGAGGCAGACGTGGTGCCCGAGGAAACGCAGCGTCCAGGTGTCCTCGAATCCGGGGCGGCCGAAGAAGGTCAGGAAGTACGAATCCGAGGTGCGCCAGGTCTGCAGTGCCGGTCCGAGGAAGTCCTGCTCGTAGTCCCGGAGCACGTGCTCGAGTTGCGGAATCGCGAGCACCTTGGTGAAGGTGCGCAGCGGCACGGCCAATCGGATCAGATCCCACACCAGCACCTTCTGGTGGCGGTCCAGTTGGTGGAGCGGGATGCCGGTGCGGTCCGGTTTGGGGATGATGTCCCAGTTCAGCCGCCGCGGGTCGTCGAAGTCGTCGATGATCGCGGTCGCCCGTTGCCGGGGGTCGAACGTATCGATCAGGCCCATGGCGGTCACGAGCAGCTTGGTAGCCGTCTGGGGCGCCTCATGCAGTGCAGACACTTGGGTGTCCTCTCCGAAAAGGTGACGAACGTGGCCTGGGACAGGCAGTGCGAGGAACGCTAAAGGAGAGGAGGCGATGGCAGAAGTGCCCTGTCCCGGATCCCGGTACAGGGGCATCGCAGAACTCCGGCGGAATTGTGGCCCGGACAACGCCGCTGTCCTGGAATGCGGGACAACGACCTTTCCCGCGTCGTGCAGCGTCCCTACCGTGAGGCCCTCGACAGACTTCGCGCCGGTGGCCGCGGCATCGCCACCGATTCACCTGACGACCTCGAAAGCGGGGAACCATGCACAGCACGTTGGATTCGGATGTCCTGATCATCGGATGCGGTCCGGTAGGAAAACTCTTGGCGTTGCGCCTCGCCGAAGCCGGGCACCGCATCACCGTCGCCGAACGGTTCGTCGACAGCTTCGCACTGCCGCGTGCGGTGACCCACGACTCCGAGGCGGCCCGGATCTTCCAAGCGGTCGGGCTCGCTCCCGACACGATGCCCGACGTGACCGAACCGTACGACGGGATGTACGTGTGGCAGAACGCCCGTGAGGATGTCCTGTTGGAGGTGGACTGGAGTGGAATCGGCGAATCTGGTTGGTACAACACCTATTTCTTCCACCAGCCCGCCCTCGAAGGCAAGTTCCAGGAGCTGCTCGAGTCCCTGCCCAACGTCACCGTCCTGCGCGGCTGGGAGTACCAGGGCCACCGCGACGACGGCGGCTCGGTCACCGTGACGCTGACCGACACCACCGACGGGGCACCGTGTGAGCTGACCACCGGCTACCTGATCGGTGCGGACGGGGCCAACAGTCGGGTCCGCACCGACATCGGGTCGGCGTGGCACGACCACGGCTACTTCTTCGACTGGCTGGTGGTCGACGTCGCACCCGCTGCGGAGCGGCAGTTCCCGCACATCGCCCGCCAGACGTGCGATATCGCCCGCCCGTGCACCATGGTGCCCGGCGGACCCGGACGACGCCGGTGGGAGTTCATGCGGCTTCCCCACGAGAAGATCGAGGACATCGACCGCGCCGAGTTCGCCTGGTCGCTGCTGTCCCGCTACGGGGTCGATCCGACCAACGCCGAACTCGAACGTCATTCGACGTACACCTTCCAGGCCGGATGGGCGCTGGACTGGCGCAAGGGCCGCGTCCTGATCGCCGGCGATGCGGCGCACCTGATGCCCCCGTTCGCCGGACAGGGCCTGTGTGCCGGACTACGAGATGCGATGAACCTGGCGTGGAAGCTGTCGGCCGTGCTCGACGGCACCGCCCACCCCGACATCCTCGACAGTTACGGATCCGAACGCATCGCCCACGTCTCCGAGTTCATCGACTTCTCGATGGGGCTGGGCAAGGTCATCTGCCTCACCGATCCCGACGAAGCCGCACGCCGAGACCAGCACATGATCACCGAACGGGCCGAGGGATCCGCGCCACCGGCACCTCCCAGGCCGCGACTCGGCACCGGCCTGCACCGCGGACCGCATGGCGGCACCCTGTCGATTCAGGCCCGGGTCGGCGCGGAGGCGACCGCGCCCCTATTGCTCGACGACGTCCTCGGCGGAGCAGGCGCACTGATCGCCCGCAACGACGAGACACTGGCGCAGCTGAGCGACGAGAACTCCGACGCGCTGGCCCGGCTCGGTCTGACCGTATGCGTGGTCGATGATGCAGACGGTGTTCGCAACCATCTGCAGGTGCGTGATGCCGAGGGTCGATACCGGCGTTGGCTCGACCACCTCGCCGTCGACGCGGTGCTGGTGCGCCCCGACTTCTACCTGTACGGCACTGCCACCGGCCCCGCGGAGGTAGCGGAGCTGGTGGCGGCGCTGCGCGGCGCACTCGACCCCGCACTGGTTACCTCCTGAAACCCCACCGACCCAGATATGAAGGATGAAATTCGATGAAACTGATCGGTATTCGCGATTCCGCCACCGGTGTCACCCAGGTCGCGCGAGTCGTCGAGGACCGGGCGATCGTGCTCGCCGAGAAGGCGGTGTTCTGGTCCGATCCGCAGGGGCACCTCGAGCGGGCAGCCGCCGCCGATCCTGCCCACGGCCGGCCGATCACCGACGTGACCGAGGTTCCGCTTGTGCCCGATACCGCCCGGGTGCTGTGCATCGGCCTGAACTACCACGCGCATGCCGACGAGGGCGGATTCACCGTGCCGCAGTACCCCACCATCTTCGGGCGGTGGACGGCGTCCCTGAGCGTCGGCGGTGTGCCGGTCCCCGTCCCGGCGAACGAGGCGGGACTCGACTGGGAAGGCGAAATCGCCGCATACGTGGGAGCACCCCTGACCGACGTCGATCCCGACACCGCCCGCACCGCGGTCCTGGGGTACTCGACGTTCAACGACCTGACCGCACGCAAAGCGCAGAAACTCACCGCTCAGTGGACCCTGGGCAAGAACGGGGACAAGAGCGGCCCGATGGGTCCGCTGGTCACCACCGACGAGGTGGGCGATCTGCGGGACGGGCTGCGGCTGCAGACGCGCGTGAACGGTGTCACCGTGCAAGACGGCAACACCAAGTCGATGATCTTCGACATCGGGCAGGTGCTGTCCCTGGTCAGTCAGACCATGACGCTGCATCCTGGTGATGTCGTGGCCACCGGTACCCCCGAGGGTGTCGGCTACGTTCGCGAGCCCACGTGGCTCCTCCACGACGGTGACGAGGTCGAGGTCGAGGTCGACCGGCTGGGCGTGCTGAGCACCCCGATCGGAGGCCCCCGGTGACCGGAATCCGCACTGACATTCGAGGCCTCGAGCGTGAGCGGTACGAGGCAATGCAGCGCGGCGACGTGACCGCACTCGACCGGCTGCTGTCGGAGCACCTGCGCTACACGCATTCTCATGGTGGATGCGACACCAAGCAGGACTACCTCGGCGCGCTGACCCGCGAGGAGGTGTCCTACGAGACCCTCAGCCACACCACCGACCACCACGACGCCGTTGCGGGTGCGGTGATCCTCACCGGGACGATGGCCGCCACCGTCCGTCGCGCCGACGGCATCCGTCAGGTCCGAAGCGTGACCAGCTCGGTGTGGGTGAAAGAAGACGACGGAAGGTGGCGGCTACGCATTTTCCACGCCACGAATCTTGCCCAGTGAGAGGAAGTGAAACGCAGTGGCAACACTGAACAACAACTGGGACCCCCTCCTGGATCCCAACCCGCTCCCCCTGGAGATGGGGTACGAGCGTCTCGAAGACGGGTCGCTGCACGTCGCCGCCCGCACCGACATGCACGGGTGCACCGGCGAGATGCTCGAATGGTGGTTCCGCTGGCGTTGTGACACCCAGAAGTACATCTGGTGGCACCCCATCGACCATGTCTCGAGCACCTGGGCAGGCTCTTTGTCCCCGGACACCCACGTCGGCAGCGAGCACATCGTGGTGGAGAAGCTGACCGACATCCCGGACTCCGAACTGCTCATCCAGTTCCGTGATCCGGAGGAGTTCTTCGACGCCGACAGGTACCGCGAGGCGCGTGGGTGCGGACACGTCAGCTGCGCGATCACCGGACGAATCAGTTCGGGTCATGAGCCCCCACGCGACGAGACCGGACGCGTCCTGGGCGGCCGCCTGATCCACATCGGCCGTGACACCGACTGGGGACTGGCACTGCGCAGCCACTTCTACCTCGGCGCCGACCTGCCCGCGGCCGGGCTGGATCCGACCGAAGTCGAACTCGCCCTCCCTACGGAGATGGCCGTAGGCCTGCTGCAGCACGCCTACAACGAGTTCACATTCCTGTCTCGGCTGCTTCCTGCGCTCTACGTCGCAGAACACCGGGACGAACACCCTCCCACCGCGCCGTGGTGACGGGGGGTTCGTTCCCGGCTGCTGCGTGATCCGGCCCCGTCGAAGCGTCCGGGCCGATCCATATCGTTGCCGTGCAACATGCCCCCCGGCCTCGCCGGGGGGCATGGCACCTTCCGCCTTGTGCCCTGCATCACCCTCCTGTCTCGGTTTTCGGGACAAACCGGTTCTCCAGGTCACTTTTGTCCGTCAAGATGACGCACATCACCGCCCCAGGGCGCCGATCTCTTGGAGTGCCACATGCAATTTCCTTCTCCGCCAGTAACTTCCGCGCCAGACGAGGCTCGAGCGAATACCGGCATCATCGCCCTGTGCATGGTCATCACGGTCATCGAAGGCTTCAACATGATCGTGTACGGCTCGGTGGTCCCGCTGTTGCTCACGGACACCACGCTGCATGTCACCGACGAACAAACCGGCCTGATCGGTGGCTTCCTCTACATCGGCGCGATTCTGGGGTCGGTCGTGTCCCCGGCACTCGCCGAACGCATCGGACGCAAACGCGTATTGATCCTCGCGGTCGGACTCTTCGCGTTCGGTGCACTGCTGACCGGAATCTCGGTCAGCGCAATGATGCTGGGGATCGCCCGGTTCGTCACCGGCTTCGGAGTGGGCGGGTCGCTCACGACCGCGATGACCGTAGCGCGCAACTGCGCCCCGTCTCGGCGGGCGTCACTGGTGGTGACGATCACGATGGCCGGGATACCGCTCGGAGGTGTCATCGCCTCGTTGGTGGCGATTCCTGTCCTGCCCGCGTTCGGTTGGCGGGCAATGTTCTTCATCGGAGGTGGCACCGCACTGGCCATTCTCACAGCAGTCGCTGTCATGACGATCCCCGCGAACACCCCTCAGGAACTCGCGGGACGTCAGTGGAGCAGCCGCCGCAAGCTCACCACACTCTTCGGAGGCAAAGGTGCGCTCATCGCAGCGGTCATCGCCCTGTGCGCAATAGCCAACATGGTCGCCTGGCAGGGTCTGAACGTCTGGGCCACGCAGGCCATGGTCGCTCTCGGATACTCGTTGGGAACAGCGTTGCTGTTCACCTTCATCCTGACCGGCGCAGCAGTAGCAGGCTCGTTCCTCAGCGCCTGGGCAGCCGACCGGCGCGGCTGTGCCCTCGTCGCCGTCCTCACCGCGGCCTGCACCCTCGCCGGACTACTCGGAATGCTCGCGCTTCCCCCGTCGATCGTCACAACGACATCGTGCATCGCGCTGATGGGAATCGGCGGGCACTCCACCATGAACCTCATCCACACCACCACAGCCGACATCTACCCACTCCCGGTCCGCGCCACCGCCCTCGGATGGTCGAATGGCACCTCGTTCATCGGTGCCTTCCTCGGCCCCGTGATCGGCGGTGCGGCGGTGGCCTCCGGGGGAGCGCAAGGTCTGTTCACCGCGTTCGGCGCGGCGGCCGCAATCTGCCTGGTGGCTGTGTTCGTCCTCTACCTCACCGATCGCGCGTCGAACTCGAAAGCGGCCGACGCCATCTCCGATGGCAGCCCGGCCGGCGAACCTTCGGTCGGGGTGAAAGCCCCCACCTGAGAAGGGCCGACGCACTGCCCGGTCCTTTAGCACACGTGCTCTACGGGACAGGGAAGGTGCCGAACCCCGGGTGGACCAGTATCTGGTACCCGTCGACAGGAGGGTGTGCGCCGACCGCGGCGACCGCCGCGATCGTGCCGCTGCCGGTGACGACCGTCGCGGGGGCGTATCGGCACCGATCCTCCGGTGCGGTGGGCCGACTGTGGTCGGACTCCACGAGTCGGAGGGTGGTAGTGCCGGCGACGCCGGTGGTCAGGTTCCGCCAGTTCACCCACACGGCGACGCAGTAGGTCGAGTTCGTCGCTGAACGCTCCGCCGCAAAGGTCACCACGCCGGATGCACCCGTCGTTGCTGACGGCGTCACGGTCGATAGCGGCGGCGGGTAGTCACAGGCCAACACGGTCAGCAACAGACATCCTGCGACGAACCGCACCGGGACCTGGAACGCCGTGGTCGTCGCTGCCGGGACCGGCGGCGTCTTCGCCATCACGGTGGCGGACGAGCAGAGCGGGATCGCGAGGACGGCCACGGATGCCGCGGCCCAGGCTACGAACGAACGACGAATTGCTGCACGACGCACGGCGTCAGCCTCTCGTGTTGGATCTATCCCGACCCTGGTGCAGTGTCAGGCTACTCGCTAGTCGCCGCCGGCATCCTCGGCGGCACGCTGGCTCACCCGGAGTCGACCACGAGCAAGACTGGGCTGAACGAGTCGGTTGACCAGCTGCAGACTGTCAATTGCCATGTGCGCCTTCTCCTTGAATCGGCGGGTCGGCATCACCACGGCGATTGCCTGCACAGCACCTGTCGGCCCGGTCATGCCGGTAGCGATGGCACAGATTCCGACGTCGTGCTCCTCGATGTCGACTGCAATATGCGAACGTCGCACCTCGGCCAGCCGATCGGTCAACGCGTGATGATCGGTGATGGTATTCGCAGTGAACCGCTGCAAGTGTTGCGGCAGGAGTTCAGCCACTCGGTCATCGGGAAGTTGCGCCAGCAGCGCCACACCGATACAACTCGCATGCAGGGAGAAGCTCTTACCGACCTTGGTGACACCTTTCAGGCGCTCCGGCGCAGCGATCTGGTCCACCACCACCGCCTCCCGGCCACTGAATACCGCCAACTCGACGTTCTCGTTGACCGACCGCGCCAGTGACACCAGAGAGCCACGATTGGCGGCCAGCAGCCGCAAGTGTGCGTTCATCCCGAACTTCAACAGCCCCGGCCCCAGAACGTATCCAGGGCGTTCGGGCACTCGAACCACGTACAGCTCCTGCTCGAACGCTTGGATCAGTCGATGGACCGTCGACCGCGGAAGCCCCGTCTTCGCTGCAAGTTCGGTCAGGGTCAGCGGCCCGTTGCTCTCAGCGATGGCGTCGAGAATGACCGTCGCCCGACCGATGTCAGCCACTGATTCGAACTCCACATCAATCTGATCCGTCCGGCCTGCAGGACCCTGATCCTATCCGGGCGCATGTGCTCAGCGCGCGGAGAACCCGCGAGTCCATCCATGACGATGACGGCGCGGATTCCCATGACCAGGCAGACGTCCTGATCGAGGCCGTGAGCGCTGGCAAATTTCCGATGATCGGGACGGCTGAGGCGGGGTCGAACGGGGTATTCGGGCGGTATGAAGAACTGGGCGTGCCGCGGTGCGCTGTCCCTGTTGGTCGCCGGGCTCGTTGCGTCCGCGTCCGGAATGACGGCCCACTCGGCGCCGACGCCCGACAGGATCGACGACGTGCCCGCGCGGACGGCGCTGTCGTTCATGCACACCCCGAGCGGAACCCGCGTCGGGACGGCGAATCAGGGGGAAGCCCGGCCGGGTTTGTCGATCGTGAAACTGTACGTAGCCGATTACATGCTCCGGCACGGCGACGGCTCGCCCGAGGACTTCGCGCTCGGACAGCGGATGATCCGCGACAGCGACGACAACGCCGCCTCGCAGGCGTACGCCAAGTACCCGCAGTCGATCGATGTGATCGCCGCCGAGTATCGGCTCACCAGTACCCGGGGCTCCGGATTCTGGGGCGATGCGGTTACCAGCACCGCGGACACCGTGACGTTTCTCGAGGCGAAGAAGACCACCGATCCGGACAGCCAGATTCTGGAGTGGATGGCCACCGCGGCCCCCGTCGCCGCCGACGGCACCCATCAGAACTGGGGCACCGGGCGGCTGCCGTCGGTGACCGGAACCAAATGGGGGTGGTCGGACTACGGGCCCAGCATTGTCGCTTCCGCGTCCTTCGGACCCGATTTCTCGGTATCGGCCAACACGTACGGCACCGCCGACCAGCACACCAGTGACGTTCTCGGCGCCTTCGTGCAGGACCCGACACCGCCACCGCAGGTGGTGCCGGATCCCATCCAGGATTTGATCGACCGTTACATGCCCCCGGCGATTACACCACGATGATCGACAACCCGACGTGCCTGAGGGAACAGCCGTGACCCGGTTGGTGGGGTGACGGCCTGGGTAATCGGATCTCATGTTGCCCCCAACGGACGAAACGCCGAACTCCGGACCGCGCCACCCGCCCGGCGGTGAGGTGCCGTCTTCCGACCCGCGTCCCCTCGACGCGGGTTCCGGGATGCCGCCGGATGTGGCGAGAGGCAAGGGGATCAAGCACACCCGTACCGGGGCGACCTGGACGGGTCTGGTCATCGGCATTCTCGTCCTGGTCCTGCTTCTCGTGTTCATCCTGCAGAATCTCGACAGCGTCGTCCTGGAACTGTTCGTCTGGGAGTTCACGGTCCCGCTCGGGGTCACCCTGCTGTTCGCGGCCATCGCAGGCGCCGTGATCATGGCGCTCGTCGGCGGTGTCCGGATCCTTCAGATTCGGCGGGCAGCGAACCGGCAACGGAAACTGACCACCTGACCGTTGCTCGTTTCCGTGTTCGTTCGATCGAAGCGTCGACCGGTCAGGCCCTCGCCCACGAGATTCGAGTAGTCGACTACTCGGTTCCACTGTCGAATCTCCTCGTACGGTCGGTCCTGTATCGCAATCGTGATTCGACGAAAGGACACCGAAATGGCTTGGTCGACAACCCCTCAGGGGCTTTTTCTCGCCGCTGGGCAGGCGAATCAATTCTCCTTCTCGTTTGGAGACATCTGGAAGGGGCCGCAGTTGGCGACTGCGAGACTCGACGCCAGCCAGGGTGGTGGTGGCACGAAGATCCTGATGACGCAGTGGCAGGGCACCGCCAACGCACCGGTGTTCGGCGGCCCCAGCAAGCAGTACTACGTGCTCGGCATTCACAACAGTTCCACTTCGGGCGTGTGGTTTCATCTGGAAGGAGGCGTCCTCGCATGACGACACAGGAATCGCCAAGGGTTTCCCGGATGCAGGTCCTGACGGACGAACAGGGCAGCATTCTCGCCGCTGTCCTGCGAACTGCAGACGGAGCGTCGGGGCCGGCATCGGGTGAGGACGTTCCGCCTCAGGTTTCGCTGGTTCCTTCGGAAGGCCAAGCGTTGCATGAACTCCCTGTTCCCGGTGGGCCGTCGGGGGACGAGATGTTCGAGTCGCTGGATCAGTGGATGGTTCGGGTCGACGCCGGCGTACCGGCATTGGTGCGACGCGCGGGCGCGTAGCCGCTGATGGACGTGCGCTGGTCTGATCCGGGTGAGGGACACCGGCTGCACGGAAGGGGACCGCTGGTCGGGCGATCAGCGGTCCCCTCCGCGCGCGGTGGTGTGAGGTCCGAATGGGTCGAAAAGCCATCAAAATCGCCTCGAGAGCCACTTTGTCAGCACAAATGATTGACTTCGCTCCCGGCGCGCAGCACTGTCGTAGAGACACATGCCGCACCGATCAGTTCCGGAGTCGATCTTGACCAACGTCAACCCCACCGAAATCGCAGTGGCCGTCGCCGGATTCGGCTGGATGGGCCGAGTACACACGTACGCGTATCTGCGTCAGCGCCACCACTTCCCGGAAACGCCGTCGATCCGTCTGGGCGCCGTCGCCGACGAGGTACCCGGCCGCGCCGAGGAGGCCGCCGCCCAATTCGGGTTCGGCGCAGCGCTGATCGACTGGCGTGACATCGCCGCCGACGAGAGCATCGACGCGGTCAGCATCACCGCACCCAACTTCCTGCACCGCGAGATCGGCGTCGCGATGGCCGAGGCGGGCAAGCACATCTGGATCGAGAAGCCGGTCGGGCTGTCGTCCGAGGATGCGACGGCAGTCGCCGCCGCCGTCGAGAAGGCAGGTGTCCAGTCGACCGTCGGATTCAATTACCGAAACGCACCCGCCGTTGCGATGGCGCACGACCTCATCGCGTCGGGCGAGCTGGGCACCATCACGCACTCGCGATTCCGCTTCCTCAGCGACTACGCCGCGCATCCGGACGGCGCGCTGAGCTGGCGTTACGAGAACGCGCGCGGCGGGTCGGGCGTTCTGGGTGACCTTGCCTCGCACGGTGTCGACCTGGTCCGGTACCTGCTCGGCGACATCGACGCAGTCGTGGCCGACACCGCGATCTTCATCCCCCAGCGCGCCATCCCGACGGGTGCCACGAGCGGGCATGCGCGCGCGACGGGCGGCAAGTTGGGGCCGGTGGAGAACGACGACTTCGTCAGCGCGCTGGTTCGCCTGTCCTCGGGCGGACGGGTCACGCTGGACGCCAGCCGTGTGGCCGTCGGCGAGCAGAACAACTACGGGTTCGAGATCCACGGCACCAGGGGTGCGGTGTACTGGGACTTCCGCAGGATGAACGAACTCGGAACGAGCCTCGGGAGCAAGTATCAGGACCAGTCGATCACGACGGTGTGGGTGGGCCCCGACGCCGGAGCGTACGCCCGCTTCCAGCCGGGTTCCGCATCCTCGATGAGCTACGACGACCTCAAGGTCATCGAGGGGAACAACTTCATCACCTCGATCGTCGACGGAAAGCCCCAGGGCGCAACGATCGCCGACGCCGTTGCCGCGGCCGAAACCCTCGACGCCATCACGGCATCGGTCGCATCCCGTGCGTGGGTCGACGTGCGCTGATCCCATCCGCACGGCCTGGTCCCGGAGTTACGCTTTATCGGTTATCGGGTGAGTTCCCGTACGCGCCTTTCTCCGCGGAGGTTGGTATGAGTACCAAACCGTTCGGCCTAGGCTTTGCAGTTCTCGCGTTGGCAATTTCGGCGGTCGGCTGTTCGTCGGTCAGTTCCTCTGACTCCGAAGACAATTGCGTCCGCGCGACAGACAGTGAGCTGGATGCGCTCTTCACGAGTTGGAATGATGCGCTGGAATCCGGGGACGCGAGCAGGGTGGCGGCGCTGTACCGGCCGGATGCGGTACTTCTACCGACTCTGTCGGTGCCTATCGCAGACACTCCGGAGGAGATAACGGAGTATTTCGTCAACCTGATCAAGGCCGATCCCACAGCCCGAATGGAAGAAAGTGTCAAATATTCGGGTTGCAACCTCGCATACAACGTGGGGCGCTGGGTCATCAATGCCAACGGTCAAGATGTGGCGGCCAGGGTGACGTGGGTCTATCGGTACGAAGACGGAAGATGGCTGATCGCCAACCACCATTCCTCGGTGAACCCCTAGAGCCGGGTCGCCGGCCGCCGGTGAGGTCGGCCGGCGGTCACGGCGAATCACCGTCTAGGACGCCTTGGCTCGTCGACCCGCGACGTAGACCTCGGAGATGGACGTGTCGCGTATCCCCATCAACAGCGCGAACAGTGTCTGATCGCGGGCCAGGTCGGGATCGGCGGCGCGAACGGCGTTGCGCAGCAGCCCGTCGAGCGTCGGCGTGGCGGACGGGTCGACGACGACGAAGTCGGCTTCCTTACCCACGTCGAAGTTGCCGAACCGGTTCTCCATGTCCAGAGCCCTTGCACCGCCGAGGGTACCGACGAACAGCATCTCCGCCGGATGCATGGATACCCCGTCGTCACCGGCCTCGGTGATGTGCACCTTGAATGCGTCGCCGAGCACCCGCGGAATCAGCCACTCGTCGCCGCCGCCGAAATCGGTTCCCACCGAGATGTTGACACCCGAGGCGACGGTGCGCTTCCACGGCATCGTTCCGGATCCCAGGAACAGCTGCGAGATCGGGCAGTGCGACACGGACGTACCGGTCTCGGCCATCCGCTCGAGCTCGACATCCTGACAGTGCACGCAGTGCGCGAGGATGGTGCGTCGGCCCAGGAGGCTCTTCCCGCCCACTTCCGAGCCGGGCAGGAACTTCCCGTCGTACGTGTCCAGGTATGAATTCACCTGATAGGTCTCTTTGGTCGAGTCGACCTCGCCGGTGCCGGGGCGATTGTTCTCGTTGAGGTGGGAGTGCACGTACACACCGCGGTCCCGCACCTCTTCGTAGAGTTCTCCGAGATTCTTCAGGGTCTCGGGCGTCACCGACAACGAGAACCGCGGGATGATCGCCACGTGCAGCAACGCGGTGGCGACATCGCCGGTGTCGGCGCCGTGCCATTTCTCGATCTCCTCGCGGGTGAGCCGGATCGCATCCTCTTCGGAGGTCATCAGCGGCTGAGCGGTTTCGCCGCCGACGGTCTGAATTCCGCGGCCGCTGACGATGCGCAGACCGGCCTTTCGAGTCTCGGTGAACAACGCGTCCTGCGCATGTGGGAACGCCGACCCGAACACCATGGCGGCCGTGGTGCCCGCCGAGATGCGCCGGTTGGTGAACTCGACGGCCGCCTGCTGCGCGAACTCCGGGTCGGCGAACTTCGTCTCCGACGGGAACATGCACAGGGTCAGCCACTCCAGCAGCTGGCCGCCGCCGTAGGAGTCGCCGGCGTAGGTCTGCGGGAAGTGGATGTGGGTGTCGACGAACCCCGGCAGCAGAAAACCGGGCCTGTGGTCGTGCACGGTGCCGGACTCGTATTCCGACGGGATCTCGGCTCGGTCACCGCAGAACGCGATTCGCCCGCCGTCGTCCAGCACCAGGGCGCCGTCGGGAATCGATACCAGGGCGGCCGCGGCTTCGGTGACTTTCGGCGTGCCGGCGATGTGGAAGATGTGCCCGAGATGGGTGTGCGTGGCCATGCGATGAACTCCCGTCGAGTGGTAACGGATCATGCCTTCTGCAATGAACTTCGGCGGCTGGACATTGCCCAGCCGAGTAGCACCTGTGCGGCCGTGCCGCACCCACGATGAGATAACAGCCCGTACTTACAATGCCACCGATCAGACCCGGATCGCGGCCGAACAGACCAAGCGCCCGCGGCAACCACCGTCCGCTGAGTGCTACTGCAAGGGTGTGCGGTCGTCGACGAACCGGCGGATGACCTTGTCCCAGCCCAATGACTCGAGGAGTTCCGCGGCGGCAGCACGTGAGGTGAGTGGCCGAAGCAGGTCGATGTCGAGGTCGCCGCTGCTGCCCAGGACGTCGTCGAGGCGCAGGCAATCGACGTACCCGTAGTCCGTCCAGGGTTCGACGTGGCCGTCCCAGTCTGCGGTGTCGGATCATCACGTACCGGGGAACGACCTGCATCGTCTCGTTGGCAGTCGCCAAGGTCACCTCGGGGTCGGCGGTGGGATCTGCGCCGGCGAGCCGTCGGTCGTAGGACGCCGTCTTGACCGTTGCGACCTCGACCAGAGCCCGCACGTAGACCCACCGAGCCCGCTCGACCGAGCCCGCCCACGCCGATTCCTCGTCCGCGCAGGAGAACACGTTTTCGGCCTGGGTGCGTATCAGCAGCCTCGTCCCCACACGCTCGTGATCGGCAACCAGGTCTCCGTCGACGACGAGTTCGTCGTCGTACTCGCGGACCCCGGTGATCGTCGCCACCGCGAGCACCTCGTCGTCCGGCGCGGTGACGAACAGTTCACGCTCGGACCGGACGCTGTCGGCATCGCCGGGAAAGGGGCCGCGACCAATGGTGAACGCTTCGTGCTGGGTCAAGTCGGCCCGAAATCCCGCTTCGGTCATCCCCAACGGATGATCGTGCATCTCGCGCAGGTTACCGAGCCGAACCCTCGACGCCACAGGTCGATCCTCCCCGTTTCATCTCCGGCGCATCGCCGGGTGACCCTAAGATCATAGCTGTTGACCTGCGGTGATGCTTCATCAGCGTAACCACTGCTTCCCCAGTAGGGTCGCAGTATCTGTACGACCGACCGAGGGGGACCGGTGACGGGTTCTGCGTCCGAAAAAATCATCTCGCCCGCATCACGCGCGTTCTGGGACCG
>NZ_LTCZ01000027.1:14600-15561 GCF_001583455.1 Rhodococcus sp. LB1
CGATCGAGTTCCACACGGAAACAGCCGGTCCGGGCTTCTGGTCGGTCGTCGGATACGACGACGTGGTGACGGTGAGCCGAAACCCGGAGGTCTTCTCCTCGGCCAAGGGCTTCACCATCGACGACGTCCCGGTCGAGATCCTCGAGTTCGCCATGTCGATGATCGCCATGGACGACCCCCGTCACCGGCGTCTGCGCGGCATCGTGCAATCGGCGTTCACCGCGGCCTCGGTGCGGGGCATCGCCGAGCGGGTGCGCGGCTGCGCTGCGCAGATCGCCGCGGACCTACCCCGAGATGCCGAGTTCGACTTCGTCCCCGACGTCGCGACCCGGTTGCCGGTGCAGGTGATCTGCGAGTTGCTCGGGATCCCGGAGAGCGACCGGCCGATGATCCTGGCCGCGGCGGCCGACGTCATCGCCGGAGGTGGTGATCAGGAGTTCGTCACCGCACCCGGCGGCGCGGCCGGCCTGGGCCAGATCTACGGGTACGCCCTCGAGCTGGGCGAGCGACGCAAGACGGATCCCGGCGAGGATCTGACGTCCCGGCTGGTGTCGACGGTGGTCGACGGCGAGACCCTCACACCGACCGAGTTCGGTTCGTTCGTCATCCTGCTGATCACGGCTGGTTTCGAGACCACCCGGCAAGCATTGGCCTGGGCGCTGCATCTGCTCACCGAGCACCCCGACCAGAGAGAACTGCTGCTCGCCGATTTCGCCGGCCACATCGACAACACGATCGACGAGGTGATCCGCTACGCCTCCCCGGTGCCCTACATGCGGCGCACCGCGACCGTCGACACCGAGCTCGGCGGCGCCCACATCGCGGCGGGGGACAAGGTCGTCATGTGGTACCTGTCCGCGAACCACGACGAACGCATCTTCGACGGTCCGGGCCGGTTCGACATCACCCGCGCGAACGCAGGCAAGCATCTCGGTTTCGGCGCGAAAGACATCCACCACTG